>DNBZ01000272.1 GCA_003484585.1 Bacteroidota bacterium
ACTTGTGTAGGATCTACTTCTCTACTAAAACCAGGAGGCACTACGTAAGCTATTGGGGTACGCTTACTATTCTCATTTACATTAACAGTAGATACCACTAATTCGGTATCGTCATTTGGATCTACAGGGGGTCCAACTCTCGGTGGAAACTTAAGTGTGTTTAAGTATCTACGCCAATCCGCTCTCACTAGTTGCAAATTACCAAATCTCAACACTACGCTATCCTCAAATCCTTTGAGGAACATACGCATAAAACGAATTGATTTAAAATCTTGAATACCTCCAACTTTTTTCTCGTATTGTCTTATTGGAATTTTTAATTGGTACCAGGTTACATCATTTGGCAATGCGCCTGGATCTACCTGATTTGCCGTTACTGTGATTTCGTCTGTCACATAGTTTTCGCCTACTTTCATACGTGTAGGGTCTATCTCTATTCTGTACTGGAAATATTCTTCTGTAGAACTTACGGTATAATCTTGGTTAATATCTTCATCGTCTGGCAACGTGCTGTTAGACTTCGGTGAGCCGTCAGCTAGATTATCTAGCGTATTGTTCCCCTCAAAACCATTGAATCTTTTGTATCTATTTAGCACTAAAGCATTTTGCCCATCGTATAATGGATCTCTTGGAAATACATAATTGTCTCCACTAGGATCTGCTTGTGCTAGTTGATATGCTTTCGAGTTTATCCCATGTTTAGCAGCTACAGCTTCTAAATAACTATTTAATAATTCTCTCTCTGAAGCATCACTCATTCCATCTAGACCTACGTCTTGTGATGAGCGATACTGTGGATCATTATCAAAAGCTTTATTAATAATTTGGCCCAATGGAGTAAGGGCATAGTCACTAGTGTCTGTGCTAAAGGTGGAGTTAGGAACAGGAAGTCCGTTCTCAGCAGATCTTTTATTATCTGGAATAATATCTTCAGATATACTTCCTAAGTTTATATACAGTTGACCTGTATTATGCGGCGAGCCATCGTATTTAGAATATACAAAAGGATCCATAAGCCAAATCTCTAAGTAGTCAATGTTGGTAGCCTCAAAGTCATTGGTTTCTACTCTACGCATAATGCCACCCCAATTTTCCTTTGGGCTATCTAAAGTCCCATCAGCTTTCAAATTGGTAGTATTAAAATTATACTGCCCTCTCTCATCAGGATAATAACTCAAATCAAGGGTAGGCAATTGCTGAGGTTGACCTTGTTGTAATTCTAAATCTGGAAATATTTCTGTTTGAGTGATGGTTCTCACCCAATGATTTGACTGCTCCAGAGGTGTAATATTACTAGGCGTAAAATTACTCTGCCCTTGAAAGACAGGGTCAATATTATACCAAGCTAAATTTGCTCTTTTAGAATTATACGTGCTATCTTTTTTTACATTACTCGCCGTTTCCGGGAATAAGTCTGGTTGACCAAGTGGCGTACTAGCCATTTTCCAGCTACGTACATACTTTAGATCATAGGGAGTTTCTGCTCCTTCAAAATCATCTAAATAGGAGGTCCCCTTGTCTCCTTGTGTTTTTGCCTTGTGAGGTATGAGGTGAGCAAACTCCCCTGTGATACTCACTGTAGATATTTCTTTCGTTTCTATAAAAGGTATTTTATCTACCATTCGTGTTAAAAAACGAGACTCTGTATTGTATGACCCATCAAAACCCCAAATAGAGTTTCGAAGTGGCTCTTCGCCTATATTTACCTTATTAGTAAGCGGCTGCTCAGTCATATGCATAAAGGTAGCACCTAGTATGAGTTTATCAGAATGCTTGTAGTCTAGGCGTGTCCCTAGCAAAGATTTTTGTTGAATATTGATAAGCGAATTACTCTCACAAGTAGCCTTAATAGCGGCACCAGAACTCATTAGTCCTTGGTTTACTATTTTAACCGTACCTAGCGTATAATCCACAATGTAATCAGAACCTTCATTTAGTACATTTCCATTAGCTGTAACTCTTACAGAACCTTGCGATATATTATAGCATTGCAGTCGTATCTGATCAGATGATGAACCTTTGAATGTTCCTCGGAGGAAATACTTATTGTGCTTTAGGTCTTGCTCAGCATTCCACTTTGTCGTTCTATAGAGAGAATCAAATGCATAGTAATCGGCACTGTTTCCATCTTTAAACTTACTGCGTAAGAACTTACCAAACGGCTCACGTACCGGAAATATGATTCTACCTTTTAATGCATCTATCGTTACCCCTTCTATTACGTCAAAGACTCCATCGGGCTTTGCCTCCTGCTGCTTATTTATTTTATCTAAGTTGAGTACTGTTATCAGCTGCTTATTCTTAATCTCTGTTTCCGAAGCTTCCACAGGTAAGTAATTTAGGTCTGCTCCAGATGGATCATCTGCATATACCACATTCATCGTAAAATCTTCTTGTTTTAGATTATACGTGTTTAGAGAATAAATGTTTTTCATCATCAGCTCCCAAGCAGGAAGAGTGGTTTTGATAGTCGAATGTTTTAGCAGCTTTAGGTTCAAGTGACTCTTATCACCTGTAGTGGAAGGGTTATCTATACTCAAATCACCTACCTGAAACTTAGCTCCATTGGCAGTATACTCATAAGCTACCATGAGCACTTCGTCATTATTCAACGATTGGTTTAGTGAGATATAACCTAAAGTAGGGTGAAAACTAAACTCATTATCATTCAGCTTTCTAGCATTATTTAAACACTCGTAGTCTATACCTGCAGTTACTCTATTGTCTGATGGGTTACAGTATTCACTTGGAGATACTACACTAGTGAACATATTAGTAGTCCCATTATCTGGGAATACAGATCCCGTCTGAAAGTAGAAGTCTCTGTAAGTGTTGTCGGTGTTTTCGCCTAGGTCCATCCACCCTACAATGTTTCTAGAGTTGCCTACGGCATTGTTCCTATTGGTCACCCATACTTCTATGTAGTTTATCTGAATATTAGATTGAATAATAGGCAGTCTAGTTAAAGCATTGTCATAACTATTTGCAAAGTATTGAGACAAGAAATAGTGTCTGTTTACATCATAATTATGTGCTTGTATATCATACTTCGTTACCTGAGCACCTCCAGTTACTTCTGTTTCTCTAGTCTCCCCTTTGTCTTGAGTGGCTATTATAGCTACTTTCAGTTTGCCAAATTGCAGTTGCGTTTTTACCCCAAAAAGGTTTCTGCCTCCTTGTATCAAACTACCATTTAGCGGCAAACTCACGTTACCCAGTTCTATATTTTTTAAGATATCATCTTCTTCTCCTTGCCAGTTTAGCTTCATTTGGTTTTCGAATTCAAATGTGGCTTCTGTATCGTAGTTCCAGTTTAGTTTTAGTCTATCTCCTATTTGCCCAGTTACATTGAGCTGCATTTTCATGCCAAAATCGAACTGCCCATTCTTTTGCTGGCGAACAGGAAACGCTGGATTTTCTACTTTATTAAAATTGCCGCCGAAGGTAACCTCAGCACTACCTGTAGGTCGTATGTCGATAATACCTCCACCGAAAACTTTGTCAAATATCTCTGGAGTTACAGCTATTTTAGGAATCAGGCCACCGCCTTTTACATACGTATCTGCATTACTTTTCTTTCTGTAATATACTTCCCTATCTCTACGCTCTTTGGCCTGAGTATATTCTCTAAGGGTGAGTACACGTGGCGAGCCGATAGGGCGGCCACCTATAGTTATAATCTCTAGGTAGTTGCCCGTTTCTGGATCATACTTATATATGGTTTTTACGTTTGGCGGATCTTTAAAATCTACCAAGTTACCTGGAGACTCCCCTGTGTTTGGGTCTTTATCCTTGAGCTTATAGCGAAGCGTACTATCATTTTGGGCGTAAAGATTTACGCTCAGAAAAGCACATAGAGCCAATATTGAAAAAGCCGCTAAAGCTCTTCTTCCATTCATTTTTAAGATTCTTGTTATCAAAAGTTTATTAAACTCGATTAATTAAGTATGAGTTTTGCTTATAGGCTACTAGTGTTTACCAAGCAAAATTACAATAATTGTAACGATTTCTTGATTAACTCTTCTGTCGTAAGATTATTGCCCGACTCCTTGCTTATTCTCATGAGTATTTTACCAACGGCAGGCTTTGCAAAGCCGAGTGAAAGTAGTGCCTCTGTAGCCTCGTCCATTTCTGTGCTTCCACCACTTAGGCTATACGCATCGTCAGAGCCTATGCCTCCTAGCTTGTCTTGCAATTCTACTACCAAACGCTGTGCTGCTTTAGGTCCTATGCCTTTTATGCTTTTAAGCATGGCTATGTTACTATTGGTAATAGCACTTACTACATCATCTACATTCATACTGCTTAGTATCATACGAGCTGTACTAGGTCCCACTCCATTTACCCCAACTAATTTTACGTACAACTGACGTTCATTAGTGGTAGCAAATCCATAAAGAGTATGGCTGTCTTCTCTCACTATCAGGTGTGCATATACCTTAGCTTCTTTTTTATCTTTTAGCACTTCGAAAGTGTTCAAAGAAATATGCATAAAATACCCCACACCACCACAGTCTATTATAACTTCTGTGGGAGTAATGCGGTCTATCTTGCCTGATAAATAATCGTACATCGTGCAAGGATAAGACAACTATGTGAAAAGATACTAAAAGGGATGTGGATAGTGCCTAGTTAATTAAATATGTAGGAACACGCCTCTGAGGCTTGTTCCTACATATTTTTGCCGCTTTGAAACTGGACAAGAAAATACGAGTACATCTGGCCATGTTTAGTGTAGCATTATTCTATGCTGCTAACTATTCTATAGCCAAGTGGGCTATGCCAGAGTTTATATCTCCATTTGCTTTTATCACACTACGAGTAGGTTGTGGAGCCTTGTTTTTTGGGGTTTATTATTTCCTATTCTCAAGAGAAAAAATAATAGATACCCGTGATTATCTTGATTTTGCCGTGTGTGCCTTTTTTGGTGTAGCACTCAATATGTTAGCATTTTTCAAAGGCTTGAGCATGACATCTGCTATCAATGCATCTGTACTCATGCTCCTATCTCCTATTATGGTAGTGCTTTATACAGCTATCGGCACCAAATCCAGAATAAAAAGTCAAGTGATTTTAGGGATCCTCATCTCATTTATAGGAGCAGCACTACTCGTAAATGCTGGTTCATTCT
>DNBZ01000173.1 GCA_003484585.1 Bacteroidota bacterium
GACAAGTATTTGATAGAACTATCCAGTATATCTGAAGATTACTTTAGTTATTTCCGCTCGCTACAGCGTGCTCAAGATGCTAAGGAAATTTCTTTTCAGGGTGGTTATAATAATGCAGTAGTGATCCACTCTAATGTAAACGGTGGTCTAGGAATACTAGGGACACAGAATACCAGTAGTATTGTCCTAAATTAAAACGGTCTACTAGTCAATTTAATATTCAATTTAAGATTTAAAAAAATAGCTTGCGAGCTAATTAAAGGATGATACAAAAAAGATTTCTAACTGCTTGTTTATTAGCAGTTAGCATATTTCAGGCATATAGTCAGACGGGTGTATTAAGAGGTTTTGTATACGAGGCTACTACTGGTGAGCCGGTGATATCTGCATTCGTCACTTTTCAAGGTGTCAGAATGGGAGCGTATACCGACGAGAAAGGTTTTTATAATGTGAGCAACTTGCCAGCAGGCACGTATGCGGCGTACTCTACCTTACTAGGATACGATACCAGTTTTGCTCAAGTGATAATAAAGACGGATATCGTTGCACAAAACTTTTATATTTCCGCTACTAGTAAGGAGCTGAAAGGAGTAAGTGTATCCGCAGAGAAACTTAGAAAAAGCAAAGAAATTAATATTTCTCAAACACGTATTAATCCTGTTCAACTTACCCGAATACCGTCTGTAGGAGGTGAGCCCGATTTAGTGCAGTATCTGCAAGTACTGCCAGGTGTAGTCTTCTCTGGAGATCAAGGTGGGCAGCTCTACATAAGAGGCGGCAGTCCTGTAATGAATAGGGTAATGCTAGATGGTCTTACAATCTATAATCCCTTTCATAGTATAGGTCTTTTTTCGGTTTTCGATAGTGATATACTGCAGTCTGTTGATGTTTATTCTGCTGGTTTTAGCTCTGAGTATGGTGGTCGTATTTCTGCTATTGTAGATGTAAAAACTAGAGATGGCAATAAGACTGAATTTCATGGTAAAATAAATAGTAGTCCCTTTAATTCTAAAATACTTTTAGAAGGTCCTTTGAAGAAGTATGAGGTAGGAAAAAGTAGCAGCAGCTTTATATTGTCGTACAAAAATTCATACCTCAATAAATCAGCCCCTTTAGTTTATCCATTTGTAAATGATGGCATTTTACCGTATTCCTTTAGCGATCTATATGCAAAAATTGGTTTTCAGTCGGCTACGGGTAGTAATGTAGACTTCTTTGGTTTCGACTATACAGATAAGGTAGATTTTGAAGAATCATCCTCTTATGCTTGGAAATCAAGAGGACTTGGAACCAAGTTTCTACTAGTGCCACTCAATAGTAAGACTATAGTGGATGGTAGTATTACCTATAGTAATTATTTTATAGAACAAAAAGAAATAAACGACCAGCCACGTTCTTCAGGAATCAATGGCTACAGCGTAAACCTTAACTTCTCTAGATTTTTTAATGGTTTAGATAAGCTAAAGTATGGTTTAGAAATGAATGGTTTTAGAACCGAGTTTCAGATATACAATAGTTCTAACAGAAGAATCACTCAATATGAGAATACCTCAGAAATCAATGCTTTTGTAAACTATCTCAAAAATTTCAATAAGAAACTACTTCTAGAAGGGGGGGTGAGATTACAACGCTATGCGTCTTTATCTGAGACTACTTTAGAACCTAGACTAAGGATGAAGTATAATTTTAACTCACGTTGGAGATTTAAGGCTTCAGCAGGTTTGTATTCTCAGAATCTGATGAGTGCCGTGAGTGACAGGGATGTTGTAAACCTATTTTACGGCTTTTTGAGCGGCCCAGATGACCTGCCTAAAACTTTCTTAGGTAAACCTGTAGAAAGTAAACTACAGAAGGCTAGACACGCTGTAGCGGGTTTCGAATTTGATATAAACTCTATATCTGAAATAAATGTAGAAGGGTACATAAAAGATTTCACTCAACTCACTAATGTGAATAGGGATAAGATTTTTGATGATGTGCCAGAAAACGTAAATAGACCTCGCTATTTAGTAGAAAACTATATAGTAGAAGAAGGAGAAGCTTATGGTTATGATATTACGTATAAGCTAGAGAATAAGCATTGGTACATTTGGACAGTTTACTCCTTTAATATTGTAAATAGATATTACGAAAAAGAAGAAAGAATAAAATATTCAACGCATTTCGATAGACGTCATAATGTCAATATTGTAAATTCATATGATTTTGGTAAAGAACTAGCCTGGACCGCCAATGTGAGATGGAATTTTGGCTCTGGGTTTCCGTTTACACTTACTCAAGGATTCTATGAAGCACTTGACCTTAGCCAAGGAGCAAGTACAGATATTACTGCAGAAAATGGGGAATTAGGTATTTACTACGATGACTTAAACAAAGGTAGATTACCCTACTATCACAGACTAGATGCTAGTATTAAACGTAAGTTTAAAATCAAGACTAAGAAAGAAAACGTCTTTAATAAAGCGGAAGTTATATTTTCTGTAACCAATATATACAATCGTGAAAATATCTTCTATTTTGATAGAGTAAATTACAAGCGAGAAAATCAACTCCCGTTATTGCCTTCTCTTTCAGCCAGCTTTAGTTTTTAGAGGATAAGGAGATTTAGAATAGTAAGAAGCAAAAAAAAAGCCGATGAATCCAAATAGGAGTCATCGGCTTTTCAGTTAACAAAGCTACTTCTAAATCATTTCCAAAGAGGAAGATGAGCAAGATTCTTCCAATACTATTTGTACAGAAGTAGGATTTGGTTGGTACTTTAGCGTATCTAGAATATCCATCTGTTGTTTTATTTCAGCATATTTCTTAGCTAGTGTTTCATCATTTATTACAACATCAAGAAGCTCACTATGCTCCTTAGGAGGGAGTTCATTGTAGGCTAGTAGTACAAGTTCGTTTTGAGTAATGTGTCTTATCATATTGATGGTTCTATGTTATTTTGACTGAATAACGGCTAGTACTATTGGCTTAGTATAGATGTCATCATCTATTTTACTAAAGGGCTTAGTATCTGAGGGTAAAATCTTGCTTAGGAAGTGTTTTATCAATAAAAACGTAACCCAAAAAGAATAAATCGACTGTTATCCTTACGCTATCATTTGCCTTTATGGTTTCCCAAGCTTTTTCCATTTGTGGTGAGTAATGGATATCATCAAAAATGAAGAGTGTCTTTTCGTGAGCGTGTTGCTGTAGTTGCTCAAAATAACGGAGTGTAGGCTCTAGCCTGTGGTTCCCATCTATATAGATAATGTCATATGTTTTATCACCCAATGAGCCTAGTGTAGCATTAAAGTCGCCTATGGTAGTAGTGATATTCTTATACCCTAGGTGCTGCCATATAGTAGTGGCTATGTCTGCCACGGTAGGGTCTCCTTCCATAGAGTGCACTTTTACATGCTTATTTTGAGCTATATAAGCAGTGGTTATTCCCAAGGATGTACCGAGTTCTAATACACTAGTAGCCTTGTAGTAATTTACCGTTTGAGCTATGAGTCTAGCGTACTTTTTAGGTTTTAGAGCATTTTTGGCTATGTCAGATACGTTCTTCTTAAATAAGTTTCCTGATTTACCAAAGTCAGTAAAGTCTATAATCTGCTTACTTGCTTTTAGTCTTTTCCGCTCACGCTCTATTTTTCTGTTTCTAGATTTAGAGGTTCTGTCTAGCACCTCTTCCATAAACTCAAAAACCTTAGGAGAATGCACTCCGTGCTTGGTTAGACCTTTAAAACGATATCTAAAATATGCTGCAGCTATCTTTAGCTTGCTATAGGGCTTGGCAGACTTTTCAGTCATACTAATTACTCACTAGGAGCCGCTTCTGGAGATTCTGATTCCTTTGGAGTTTCAGCTTGTTCCTTTTTAGCATTTCGTATAGCTACCATTTCTTTTTTCAGCTTACTGATATGCTTTTTGGCCTTTTCTATTTTACCTTCAAACTCCTTTAGCATTTTCTCTGCTGTCTTAGACATAGCAAAGAAGGACATATTACGTTCTATACTAGCTATTTCCTCGTTTAGCGTGTCAATCTTGCGTTGTACACCACGCTCTTCGTTTTCTAGGGCTTTCTTGCCGTCAGGAGACTTCTTTAGTTCTTTATAGTGTGCATCTAGATTAGCTAGTTTAGCTTTCTCTATCTGGCCGCTATACTTCTGGTATACCTCACTGTTAGCCTTTTCGTAGGCTTCGCTTATGGTCTTTATAGATTTATGCGGTACATAACCTACAGCACGCCACTCACCACTTATTTTTTTAAGCGAACTAAGAGCTTCTTTGTGTTCTATGTCTTTAGATGCCAGTTCTTCAAGTGCTTTTATAAGCTCTTTTTTCTTTGCTAGGTTAGCCTCTTCTTCTTCACGTTTACCTGCGAATGCATTGTTTTTTGCTTCAAAGAAAGAATCACATGCACCTCTAAATCTTTTCCAAATTACTTGGTTATTCTTATCTGGTACTGGCCCTATGGTTTTCCATTCGCCTTGTAGTGCTATTATTTTTTTAGTAGTATCTCCCCAGCTTGTATCCTCTTTTAAGGCTTCTACTTTTTCACAAAGGGCTTCTTTCTTTTTAAGATTTTCAGAACGCTCTCCATGTATCTCTTTGAAATAGACCTTACGTGCATTGTAGAAGTCATTTCGTATACCATTAAATGCTATCCAAACGGCATCTTTATTACTTTTAGGAACTGGGCCTATTTTTTTCCATTCTTCAAATAGCTCGTCAAATGCTTTAGTTCTTTCATTCCACTCTTTATTAGATTTAGGTAGTACTTCATTTAGCAATGAAGCTTTCTCTGCTAAGATCTCTTTTTTCTTTAGGTGAGAATCTTTTTCAGATTCTAATTCCTCGTATACCTTACGTTTGGCATCATATACAGAGTCACTTGCTTTCTTAAAAGCTTCCCAAATAGGCTCTCTGCTTTCTGCTGGTACTGGCCCAGTATTCTTAAACTCTTCGTGATATTTATTCAACAATATAAAACTTCGCTTAAGTGATTTCTCACCGTGTAGCTCGTCCATTTTCTTGGTTAGGTCTATTTTAGCCTCAAGATTCTTTTGTCTATCAAGTTCTTTTAATTCTATGTTAATACTGTGGTTATCATAAAATTTATTTTGAAGTAAATTATAAGTGTCCCAAAGTTCAGAGATACCATCTTTTGGTAGTACACGGATATTTTTCCATTCTTTCTGAATATCTTTTACCTGTTTTATACTTTCTAAGGTCTCATCGTTAGCAACTATTTCTTCTAAATTTTTTAAAAGTTCCTTCTTTCTGTTGAAATTTTTAAGTTTTTCTGTTTCAATTCTCTCCTTTTCTTCTGCAACAGATTGCTTAACGGCATCTTCTATTTCTTTAAATTTGAGAGCAAGAGATTCTTTGTCAAAAGCAAATGGTTCTTTTTCTTCACTCTCATCCTGCTTGTATATTTCTAGAGCAGCATCCTTAGCTTCGGTGAATCGTTCAAAGAAAACAGAACGTACAACGCTGAGTTTTTTTCTAGCACCTTTTGGCGTTAAAACCAATACAGTAGCGGCTTCTTCTAATAATTCTTCTAGAGTTTTACCTTCTAATAGGGCGGCATCATAAGCTACTTCTTGGTCAGAAACTGTACTAAGTTCTAGGCCCATTTTGCTTTCTTTGGGATCTAAGTCCTTACTTTCTACTGTGATAGTAGTATTTTCTACAGGTACGTTTTCAGCGTTTTCTGCCTTTAATTCTTCGTT
>DNBZ01000159.1 GCA_003484585.1 Bacteroidota bacterium
GGTATGTTTGATGGGGAGCACAAAATTCAAATTACGTTTTGCTCAATTTGTCATGAGATTGCAATAAGCAAGGCCTTATTTTCGTTTTATTATCAATAAAAAATCTATTATGAAAAGAACACTTCACCTATTTAGCATTATCCTAATTGCAAGTCTCGTTTCTACTGCTTGCTGCTTCATTACTTACCATCACTTACAAGGCTACTCCTACATCCCATCCGGACCTATCACACTACTAGAGTTAGAAAATTTTAACTTTAAGGACATTAAAGATAATAAAGGAAACGGCATACCTGATATGGAATTTCAGTACACATCAGTTTCTATAAAGAAACAATTTGACTCGTCCTTTACTTATGTGCGTACTTTAAATCCATTTCGTACAGCTGGTGCGTCCTTTACTGATAGACTAAATGAAATAACGCAAGAGTTGACCATAGGTGACTCCATTACGTTGCACAACTTTTATTTCCATAAAAATACGGGTAGTTATTATGAGAATAATTATGAGAAGCAGCAGAAATATGGTGTAAAATCACAAAACATAGCTGAACTCATAAGAAAAGGAAGTTCATTTATCACCACTTTCCCAAATCCAGTAATGGACAAGCTCAATATTCACTGTGATGTGAGCAACCTTATAGAGGCTAAGTATATGCTGCTAGACCAAGCGGGACGTAAGGTTTTCGAAAACGATATAAGTGACATTCGCACACCAACGGTGCTGAGCACCGCTTCCTATACTACTGGGGTATACTATCTCTATCTCATAATAGATGGCGAATTATTCACCAAAAAAATAGTAAAGTCTTAGTCGCATATATCTGATTAGATTTGCTGATACAGTGAGGCAAATTATCCTTTTCTTGATTTTCATCTCTTCGGTGTGTCTAGCACAAGATACGCTAGTAATAGATGCTCGCATAGCGAAAAGTGTAGGTAAATCTGTAAAATACAAATTCAAATCACAAACCACCGGAGCTAATCAAAAAATTAATCTAAAAACAGGACTTTGGGAGTACCGAGATGCGAATGACAATCTCATAAAAACAGAAACCTTTTTAGCTAGTGGCAAAAGCAGTTTTCTGCAAGGACCACAGACTTTCTATAACGAGCTAAACGAACCTGTACTGATACGGATTTACCAAAGAAATAATCTAGCTGCTGAGCAGCCGCTATCTCCCTGCGTTATCTTATTAGCTAAGGATACACTAGAGCTCCTAGCAGAAGGGGACTCTGTGTATATTAACTATCCTGAAGAAATAGACTACACGTGGTTCGACTATACCAATGTGATTAAAATAAACACCATAGAAGACCCAAATGCCGAGTACAAACTAAATCTGTACAAACACTATGAAGATAGCGTAGGCAATCCTAATCTATTGGCCAGTAGTAGTTTTGGGCCACTTCACCCGCTGAATGCAGTGGCAAATCCTAGTTTTGAAAAGCATCCAACGCTAGAACGCTCCAAAACTTCCTTTTATGAAGAGATTACCTCTTGGATACCTGCGTCTGTATCCCCAGATTTTTTTTTAACACCAGAAGCTGCCAGAGGCGGAACCGGGTTTGTGGGTATACGCGTATTCAGTGAGAAAAAAGATATAGAATACGTACAAAACAGACTTAACTACAGACTCAAAAAAAAGCAGAAATACTGCTTTACAACTTACCTAAAACTGGGGCCATCGTGCAACATTGCGACAGATGCTTTTGGGGTTCATTTTAGTGCCAACCCAATCAGTTTTAAGAAACTAGAAAGTACCGATATCCAACCACAACTAAGCCTCAATACTTCTGACTCTGTATACCTCACCTACAAGAGTAGATGGATGCTTTTGCAATGTAGCTATGTGGCAAATGGCTCAGAAAACTGGATGAGTCTCGGCACTTTTAAGCCTAGTAGCCAGGTAAATCAAAAGAGTATTTTCGGGAGTGCTAAAGAAAGCTATTATTACATAGATGATGTTTCCCTTATCCCTATAGATAGAGATGAAGAATGTCCGTGTAACTTTAGTGGGGATAGCTTGCCAAGTGCCACTGTGGCCTTTCCTTCTAATGGCCAAGACATTAGCTTAGAGTTTGGTAATATGAAGGTGGGAGATAAGCTGATATTGGAGAATGTATATTTTGATATAGACCAATATACCTTGTTGCCTCAATCTATAGAAACTTTAGGAAAGCTGAATGAGGCCTTACAAAAATACCCAAGTCTAAAGATAGAAATATCTGGGCATACCAGCACCACAGGAGGGTATAATCATAATGTGACTTTATCTAAAAACAGAGCAAATGCTGTACTGCGTTATCTGGTAAATAAAGGAATAGATGCAAGCCGATTGACCAAAGCTGGTTACGGCCCAGACTTACCTATAGCTCCTAATGACACAGAAGAAAATCGCCAAATGAATAGAAGGGTGGAGGTAAAGGTTCTGGAGAAATAAACTCCTATTTCTTAAACAATTTGCTGAATTGAAACTCCGCCACACATACTAATTGCACATTTTGGGTAAGCGAATAGCTGCAGAATAAAAGCTCCTAAGTGATTTCAACCTAACATACTTTCGATTTACGGTAATATATATAATTATCCCCGTAAATTAAAAGTATTGGTTTTGATTTGCGGGGATAATTTATTTGTTTAGGAAGCTCTTCCAGCTTTTGTAGTATAGACCGTGATCAGTTCCTACTAGGACATTATCTCCTACTTTTTCAATACAATTTAATCCTTGCAACCCACTATAGTCCATTTTCTTTTTTATCTCTCCTGTTTCAATGTCAAAAATACAGAAGTGTAATCCTTCTACACCCGTTATGAAAAGAAGGTTCTCCAGCAATTGAAGCTGTGAAGTTTTTAATTCATATTTTTCAAAAAGTAAATCCCAACTTTCGCCAAAGTCTCTTGATATAAATAATCCCGTTATCCAGCTCCCTCTTCCATCTTGGAGTATTTCCATAGTATCACCTCCAGCATACAAATTTCCTTTGTGTTCAAAGATATTTGTAAAAGAATAGTTATGTTTTGCTAATAATTCTGATTCATTAAATACGTAATAATCTCTGTTAAGTATACAGATAGTATTAGCACTATTTTTATACACTTTAATATCTAACGGCGGCCAAGACTCGCTTTTCAAGGAGTCCAATATTATTCTACTTTCTTCCACTAGGGATATAGGGGTTGGGGAGCTTGATACGTGCGATATGGCAAAATTTTGCATTACGGTAAGAATATTTTCCCCTTCACGAATAATGGATACGGTACTAAATTTATTATCGTCATTTAACGGTGAAGAATTCCAATGACCTACGGTTTGTCCAAAAAAGCCTTTATTTACCTTGAAGGAGATTTGATCATTTGTTGGCTGGCTCAAATCTATTATACTCAATCCACCAAACTCATTTCTAAAAAGAGCATATTCCTCATTATACTTTGGTCCCCATAAGTCAAAAGGAGGTGAAGTAGTGAGCAATCTAGCACTTTCTACTAAACTTAGGTTAGTATCTAAACCAAAGTAATTATCTTTAGTTTGAATATGTACTCTGTTCTGTACTAGCTCTATGGACACTATTTTATCCGACACACTCTTATCAGCAAGTTCAAGTGGCTTCCACTCCTCATAAACTACGGCCGCTTCTGGCTCCACCTGCTCATCATCCTTACACCCTCCAAAGGCTAAAATTAGTAAGAGTATTAAAAGTATGTTTTTCATAACTCCTCAAATATACAAAAAAGACAAGTATCCCTACTCGCCTTTCTCGTAAATGTCTGAGTTCGTGTCTCCACGAACACATCGCTCTAGTTCGTGGAGACACGAACCCATTCTACATTAATCTAGAAACAGTACTTATTCTCTTTAATCAACTCGGCCGCTACTTGCTTACGGAGTGAGATAGTATCTGTCATAGGATACTTGGTAAATCGCTTTACACCCATATGCATCATTACGAGCATATCGTCTTTAGCAAATGCCGCTAGAGCATGCTTACCCGCCAAGTACGTTCGCTCCATTGCGTCGTTTACATAGCACTTGGTCATGGCTATTTGATTAGCTGTTTTTTCCTCTCCTTGCTGTGCTATTAGTTTCTCAGTACGCAGTACGGTACTCTCTGCTGTGAATACATCGATAACCATATCTGCAAGATTCATCAGTATCTCTTGCTGCTTATCTAACTCCATCATGTACTTCTGAGCTGCTGCTCCTGCTGCCATAAGTATTGCTTTCTTAGCTTGTCTTACTGCTTTCTTCTCCTCGTATAGTGCAGATCCATCTCCTTCATCACCAAAATCAGGTATCTCCATCAGCTCTTCCTGTATCTTCATAGCAGGGCCCATTAGATCTATCTCCCCTTTCAAGGCTTTCTTCATTAGCTGACCTACTGCGAGCATACGATTGATTTCATTTGTTCCTTCAAAGATTCTATTGATACGGGCATCTCTGTACATACTAGCCACTGGAAACTCCTCCGAGTATCCTGTACCTCCAAATATCTGTACGGCTTCATCTACCACGTAATCCAAGGTTTCTGAACCGAGTACCTTAAGAATAGCACACTCTATGCTGTACTCTTCTGCTGCAATTAACTTCCCTTCTACTTTGGTTTTACCTTCGATTACTAGTTCTGCTATTCTGTCTGTGATCAGACCTGACACTCTATAGGTAGCACTATCTGTAGCATACGTTTTAATAGCCATCTCCCCTATCTTATGCTGTATCGCTCCAAAACTGCTTATCGGCACTCCAAATTGGTGTCTCTCATTAGCATAGTTCACTGCTACATCTATACTTCGCTTACTGCCACCCATTACCATAGCACATAGCTTGTATCGGCCTATGTTCAAAACGTTAAAAGCTATTTTGTGCCCTTTTCCTATCTCGCCTAACAGATTGTCTTTTGGTATGCGTACATCGTCTAGGAATACCTGACGTGTGCTGCTTCCTTTTATACCTAGTTTTACTTCTTCATCTCCGAGGCTTAGTCCTGGTGTTCCTTTTTCTACTAAAAAACCAGTAAATTTATCTCCATCTACCTGAGCAAATACAGTAAATAAATCTGCAAACCCAGCATTGGTAATCCACATTTTGGCACCGTTGAGCACCCACTCATCACCATCTAGTACAGCCTTAGATTTAGCAGCAAGTGCATCACTACCACTATCTGGCTCTGTAAGGCAATACGCAGCTTTAATACTCCCGTCGCCTAGACCAGTTAAGTACTTTTTCTTTTGAGCATCTGTACCATAATAGAGTATCGGTAATGTACCTATACCCATATGTGCAGCAAGAGCCACACTAAAACTTTGGCTTTTCCCCAGCTCCTCACTCAATACTGACTCTGTATTGAAGTCTACAGACATACCGCCATACTCCTCTGGAAGGGCCGCTCCTAGTATTCCTAGTGCTGCAGCTTTCTCCATAAGTTGAGGAATAATATCTGGATTTTCAGTTTGCTTGTCTATTTTAGCTCGCAGATGATGGACTTCTTTTTCTAAGAAATCACGTGTCATCTCTCTGAACATTTGCTGCTCCTCGTTTATCTCTTCTGGGATAAAAGTACTCTGTGCGTCTTGTTCTTTGATTAAAAATTCGCCGCCTGCTATTCTGTTTTTGCTCATATCTTTTCTTAGTATTGAGATGCTGAGATATGAGTATTGAGACTCATTCGCAGCAACTCCTTTATTTTCTTCTTTATTCTAAATCTTATTGTTAAAATTAAGATATGAATGGACCACATAACAGTCTCATATCTCAATACTCACTACTCTTTTTACAATCTTTCCAGCACCGCTGCTATCCCTTGTCCACCTCCAATACAGGCCGTCACCATTCCGTATTTTTGGTTTCTAAGTTTCATTTCCTCTAGTATTTGTACCGTCAGTTTAGCTCCTGTACAACCCAGTGGGTGACCTAAGCTAATCGCTCCTCCGTTTACATTTACTATATCTGGATTAATCTCTAAACCTCTCAGTACTGCTAAACTTTGCGAAGCAAATGCCTCGTTCAATTCTATTTGATCTATATCATTTAGAGTTAATCCAGCTTTGGCTAGTGCCTTTGGAATAGCTTCCATTGGGCCTATTCCCATATATCTTGGGCTTACTCCCACAGACACTTGACTTACCAAGCGTGCTTTGGGTTCTAGACCGAGGTCTTTGACCATTTTCTCACTCATCACCAATACAAAACTGGCTCCGTCACTGGTCTGCGAACTGTTACCTGCAGTTACCGTTCCATTATTTTTGAAGGCTGGGCGTAGTCTTGCTAATGCTTCTAGCGTAGTGTCTGCACGTGGACCTTCATCCGTATCTACTATATATTTAGACGTTACTCGTTTATTAGTCTTCGGGTCAAAATTGACTTGCTCTACTTCAAAAGGAACTATTTGGTTTTTGAACTTTCCTTCTGCCAAAGCTTTCAATGCTTTTTGGTGAGAACCTAAAGCAAACTTATCTTGATCCTCTCTGCTGATGTTGTATTTCACAGCGACCTCTTCAGCAGTAAGACCCATTCCTAAGAAATAATCTCCGTGCTCCTTGGCTATGGTATAATTGGGTACAGTCTTGTAACCTACAGTAGGCACTAAACTCATACTCTCTGTACCTCCGGCTATTATGCATTCTGCATATCCAGCTTTTATCTTGGCTACTGCCATAGCGATAGTCTCTATCCCGCTACCGCAATATCTATTGACAGACACTCCTGGCACTTCCATAGGTAACTTACTTCGAACTCCTACCCACCGACCCATTTGTAGGCCTTGCTCTGCCTCAGGTACTGCATTTCCTACTATGATATCTTCTACCACACTTGGATCAAAACCCGGAGTGTTATCTATCAAATAATCTAT
>DNBZ01000197.1 GCA_003484585.1 Bacteroidota bacterium
CAGTCTATTGGTGAGCCAGGTACACAGCTTACACTTAGAACGTTCCACGTAGGTGGTACGGCATCTAACATTGCTCAAGAGTCTATGACAATAGCTAAGGCAAACGGTATCACTGAATTTGATGAAGTGAAAACGGTTCCTGGTAAAGATAGCAATGGCAATGATGTAGGTATAGTAGTTGGTAGATCAGGAGAGCTGAAATTATTAGATGCTAAGTCTAAAGAAGTTCTATTTATTACCAATATACCATACGGTTCATTTTTATATGTAAAGGAAAAAGCGAAAATTAAGAAAGGTGACAAGATTTGTTCTTGGGACCCTTATAATGCTGTTATCCTTTCGGATTTGGATGGTAAGGTAGAGTTTATTGATTTGAAAGAAGGTGTATCATTCACAGTAGAAATGGATGAGGCTACAGGTTATAAAGAGAAGCTAATCACTGACTCTAGAGACAAGAAAATCAATCCAGCGATACATATAGTAGGTAAAAAAGGAGAAATTCTTAAAGAACTAAACGTACCAGTAGGTGCTCACCTTTCTGTAGAAGAAGGCGTGAAAGTAACAGCAGGTACTATTATAGCTAAAATACCAAGAACTATAGGTAAGACTAGTGATATTACAGGTGGTCTACCAAGAGTAACTGAGCTTTTCGAAGCTCGTAACCCTTCTAATCCGGCAGTAGTGTCTGAGATAGATGGTGTAGTTACATATGGTGGTATCAAGCGTGGTAACAGAGAAGTGAATATAGAGTCTAAAGAAGGTATTACTAAGAAATATCTTATCTCTCTTTCTAAGCACATCTTAGTACAAGATGGTGATTTTGTAAGAGCAGGTACTCCACTATCTGATGGTTCTATTACTCCACAAGATATCTTATCAATACAAGGTATTAGTGCAGTGCAGAATTATATTGTAAACGGTATACAAGAGGTATATCGACTACAAGGTGTGAAAATAAATGATAAGCACATTGAGGTAATCATCAAGCAAATGATGCAGAAAGTTTCTGTAATAGAGGCTGGTGATACTAAATTCTTAGAAGGATCTGCTGTTAATAAGCTAGACTTCAAAGAGGAAAATGATGAACTATACGACAAGCGTGTAGTTGTAGAGCCAGGAGATTCTAATGATGTAAAAGCGGGAGAAATTCTTTCACTTAGAAAACTAAGAGATCTTAACTCTTCGCTTAAGCGTAAGGATATGAAGCCAATAGAGGTTAGAGAAGCACTTAGTGCTACATCTGGTCCTTTGTTACAAGGTATCACAAAGTCTTCTTTGGGTACGTATAGCTTTATGTCTGCAGCATCTTTCCAGGAAACTACTAAAGTGCTTAATGAAGCAGCTATAGAAGGTAAGGTAGACAAAATGTTAGGTTTGAAAGAAAACGTAATAGTGGGTCACTTAATTCCTGCAGGTACTGGTCTTAGAGCTTACGAAAACCTAATAGTAGGTTCTCAAGAGGAATTTGATCTTTTAAAAGCAGCTAAAGAGGAAACTACGGTAGATACTAACGTAGTAGAAGTCTCTAACTAGTAAGTATACTAGTCTATAATACTTAGGGCATCCTACATAGGATGCCCTTTTTTTGTGTAAATTTAAAATGAGAATTTACCTATAAGTGAAATAAAATTCGTTGCTTTGAACCTATGGCAAACGATCAAAACAAAGGCAATCAAATAGACATAGAATTATCTGAAGATGTAGCAGACGGTATATACAGTAACCTAGCTATCATCTCTCACTCTAACTCTGAGTTTGTGGTAGATTTTATAAGACTACTACCTGGTGTACCTAAGGCTAAAGTAAAAAGTAGAATACTACTGAGCCCACAACATGCTAAAAGACTACAAATGGCTCTTAGCGATAATATTCAAAAATTTGAAGCTAGTTTTGGGGAGATAAAAATGCAGGATAGTGCACCTCAGTTTCCTCCTATGAGTTTTGGACCTACCGGAGAAGCTTAGCTTCTAGCGAAGGTCCCCTGGCAATAAAGGACTCAAAGTCTGAATAATACGTGAATACTCCGGCTCTACTTCGTAAAGTGCTTTCTTTACCGCTACACTAGAGTTTAACAGTACTTCTGTATCTATTTTTTCGGTAGTGTAGTAGCTCTTAAATTCTTCTTTGCTCATAGCTCCATTAGATATATCTGTCTTTAGTGTGTTAAGCTGTATGCCTAGTTCTCCTTGCTCCTTCAGATTACTAGCGTGCTCATTTAGCCGTTTAGCATATATTTTTTTGAGCGTTTTTAGCTTGTCTAGATTATTACCTAGTTCCAAAGATGTTTCCGTAGAGTAATCATTGCTAAAATAGCGAAGTACTCCTTCTATGTATTCTATTCTAGTACTAAAAAGGGCATCATCTATTTCTAGATTTTTGAGATTGCCTTCTAAGCTTACTTCTAGTTTTTCTATAGCTTCTACCTCGGTCTTGTGATCCACGCCACAGGACGCGAAAAGCATAAGAGAAAATAGAATAAAAGATAAGTTATATAAAAGTTTTGAAGGGTTCGGTTTAAATTTGTACATTCTGGCAAAGAAAAATACAAATAGCGTAAAAAAAATAAAGAGACTCATTTTTTTGAAAGATGTTTTCATTATTGCGTTTAGTGCCTATGGTGGCCCTAACATGCATCTTGCGTTATACCAAAAAAGACTGGTAGAAGAAAAGAAGTATCTGACTACCGAGCAGCTCATGGAGTATTTTTCTCTCTGTCAGATGCTGCCAGGTCCGTCCTCTACACAAACGCTTATGAGCATCGGGTATCAATTTGGAGGAAGAGTATTAGCCTTTCTTACCTTACTTGTATGGGTGTTGCCTGCTTTTATACTGCTTACCATTACTGCCATATTTATAGGAGCTTTTCAAGACCAAGCATTAGGATACTTACGATTTGTACAGCCTGTAGCCGTAGGTTTTGTAATAGTAGCAGGTGTCAAAATGGTAAAAAAGTCTGTAAAAAACAGACAAGGATATCTCTTAGCGACTATGGCTTTTGTGGTCACAGCATTACTTAGGTACCCACTAGATACATGGGTCAATATGAAAACACCTTGGATGTTTCCCATTGTACTCGTAACCGCTGGTTTGTTTTCTTTCTTCGATTTTAAGGGAACCGTTCAAAAATATAAGCCCATAAAAATCAAATTTCCTTGGAGATCACTGGTCACATTCGTAGTGATTTTTATTCTCGCAGGGGTTTTGGGTAAGGTGAGTTCTAATCCATTGGTTATCCTTTTCGAAAATTGTTATCGTTTTGGTACTATCGTTTTTGGTGGGGGCAATGTGCTCATACCTATGATGCTAGAGCAGTTTACTAATCATATTCCCAATGGAGCTAGTGAGCCTTTTATGACTACAGGTGAGTTTCTGAATGGGGTAGGACTAGTGCAAGCTATACCTGGTCCTATATTTACCATAGCGAGTTTTACAGGGGCTACAGCGATGAAAGGGTACGGAATAATGTCACAAGTAGCTGGCAGCTTTGTAAGTACCTTAGGTATCTTCTTACCGGGGGCTTTACTTATCTTCTTTGTATATCCTATCTGGAGTAAGATCAAGATGCATCCTATAGTAGTGAAAGCACTACCAGGAGTAATAGCAGCATCTAGTGGTTTGGTACTAGCAGCGGCATATCTTATGCTGCTTCCCGTAGGTTTTAATTGGGTGATACCAGGAGACTATTTTTATACTAATCTAGATATGGTGGCTCCCGTGAATATAGTGCAGATAGCCATTATAGCGGTGTGCTCTGTCTTGCTTTTCAAAACTAAGATTAAATCACCTTGGTATATTATAGTAGCTATACTCTGCGGAGTTTTATTCTAAAAGTCTTAAAATCTTTGCTTGAAGTTATCCAAGATGATATTTAATTCTGACTTTACTTTTGGACTAAAATATCGCTTTCTAATAGTTGTAAAGTAATCTAACTGAGAGAAGTCTATAGTCTGTAAATTAGTGGTGACTGAATCAATATTGTATCTTTTTTAGCATATCTTTTTCTCTATCAATTTACTCCTTAATGGATAATCTTTTGTAAATAGTCGCCTAGTAGATCCTCTAGGTTCTCTTGGTCATGTAGTTGGTCATATAGCATATCTTGAGAATAAAGCTCTTCACGTTGCTGCTCTGATAGCTTTAGATTGAAAACAAGCTCTTTGTACGCATCATCTAGCAGTCCTGTAGGATTTACTACAGGTAAGGAGCTAGCAATAATTTGGGCTGTTCCCACGGCCTTTATTTCATTGAGCACATGGATCATTTCTGGAGCAAATACCCCATATGAGTTTTCGTAAAATTCGGTAAAACCACCATTGGTTACTGTTTGGTTTAATTTCACTATCACATAAACCATCTTTTCTGGACCCGTCAGTTCCTGAACTACCTCATACCAGTGCGACCAACTTTCTGTATCAAAGTCAGCTTCTTCCACTTGTAGATTTGCAGAACTATATAGTCGACTGATTAAAGCTCTATTAGAAATATTTTCCATTTCTATTCTATTCTTAGGCACAAATTTACCTCTATATGTTAGGCCGCTATTAGTCTAAATACTTGTCTAATAAACTGGGAACAGAAGCTGAAACGGAATTTGTACTTATCTCTGCTAAGGTGGTTGTAGTTAAGACCTCTTTTACTTTAGCCTCTACTAGTAATAAGGGTTTTTCATCTGGCGGTTCTGGAAATAGGTTTTGCTCTTTGAATAGCCTGCGGGTAACCACAGCTACTTCGTGTGCTCCTTTGTAGTTTTCTTTTTGCTCTAGCAAGTAGGCCAAAGCTATCAATCCATATGCATCTTCTGATTTAGCATCTGCTTCTTTTCGCAGTAGGTAGTACTTCTTTATGAGTGCGTTGGCAGTTTTGTAATCTCCTTTGGCGGTAGATACAAATGACTTATTAAAATGATCGATGGTGTACATTCCTGTAGTACCCAGTGCCAGACTTATTTCCATGCTCTCCGTATAGAAATCTTCTGCTCTATCCATATCTCCTATTAGTCGCCACATCTCTGCATTCATATGTGCTCTGTACATTAGCCACTTCTTATTGCCAGATGTAGCTGCCAAATCCTCTAGCTCGCTACTTAGCTCTGCCAGTTTAGTAGTATCCAAACTACGCTGAGCATTGCGACACAGCGAAGTAAGTGCTCTGCCTACTAGCGTGTCATTCTTCGTTTTTCTGCCGAGTTCTAGCACTTGGGTAGCCAGTAGGATAGAAGCATTATCATCCCCTTCCTTAAAAAGCTGATACGCTTCATTAAGCATTTCTTGTGGAGATACTTCTGTAGCCTGTGCCTCGGTCTGCTCTTCGGTGGTGTTTTTTACTTGGGAGTTGCACGCTAGTATTAGCGTGGTGGCAGTTATGAGTAGTAGGTATGTTAGTCTGGTCATTTTAGTTGTTTTATGTAAGTGGAACTTACTAGCTGATGCCGTCTCGCTCTACTTCTTTATTGATCTTAATCAACATTCCTTGTAGAGCTTTCCCTGGGCCTACTTCGGTAAACTTAATGGCTCCATCAGCTATCATATTCTGAACGGATTGGTTCCATTTTACAGAAGAGGTAAGCTGTGCTACTAGATTAGCCTTTATCGTTGCGGGGTCAGTTTCCCCTTTTGTACTTACGTTTTGATATACTGGGCAGTTAGGTGTATTAAAAGTAGCATCCTCTATGGCTGCTGCTAGCTCTTCTCTGGCTGGTTCCATCAGAGGAGAGTGAAAGGCTCCACCTACAGGAAGTTTAAGTGCTCTACGAGCTCCCTTTGCTATAAGTGCTTCACAGGCTTTGTCTATTCCTTCATTGCTTCCAGAGATTACCAATTGACCTGGGCAGTTATAGTTAGCCGCTACCACTATTTCTTCTATGCTGGCACATACTTCTTCTACTACGGCATCATCTAGTCCTATGATGGCTGCCATGGTGCTTAGATTTGCCTCACATGCTTTTTGCATGGCATTTGCTCTTATAGCTACTAGTTTTAGTCCTTCCTCGAAAGAGAGACAGTTAGCTGCTACTAATGCAGATATTTCACCTAGGCTATGTCCTGCGACCATGTCAGGTTTGAAACCTGCTATAGTCTTGGCTAGTATAGCTGAATGAAGAAATACCGCCGGTTGCGTGATATTGGTTTGCTTTAGTCCTTCATCTGTTCCTTCGAACATTTCGTCTGTGATGCGGAATCCTAATATATCGTTTGCTTTCTCAAAAAGGGCTTTTGCCTCTTCATTGGTATCATAAAGCTCTTTGCCCATTCCTACGAATTGAGC
>DNBZ01000008.1 GCA_003484585.1 Bacteroidota bacterium
AGCTTTGTACAACTGATACTCCCATATAAACTGGAGTAGATCCTCGTTGTACCCAAAACTCATAGATGAGTAGTGAAGGGTTTGGTTTCGGCTGCTAGTTCTTCAGCTTTTGCTCTTGCTGCTTCCGCAAAGTCTTTCCCGCTAGAAGCATAGATTATTCCTCTAGATGAGTTTATAAGTAATCCTCCGTTTTTGTTGGTTCCGTTTTGGCATACTTCAGTGGCACTTCCGCCTTGAGCACCTACTCCAGGTATTAGTAAAAAGTGATCTGGAACTATGGCTCGTATTTCTTGTAAGGCTTTAGCCTTAGTAGCACCTACTACAAACATCAGATTTTTCATAGATCCCCATGTGCTTACACGCTCCAATACCGTTTTATATAGAGGCGGGTCGTACCGTTCGTTGGTTTGAAAATCTAGGCTACCTTTATTGGATGTAAGCCCAAGAACAATCGTTATTTTATTTTCAAATTTCAAGAAGGGCTCCACACTATCTAGACCCATATAGGGTGCTACCGTAAGTGCATCAAAATCCATTGTTTCAAAAAATGCCTTAGCATACATAGTACTCGTATTGCCTATATCTCCTCGCTTGGCATCTGCTATGCTTAGAATATTACTCGGTATTAGTTCTCTGGTTTTTTCTAGTACTCGCCACCCCTCACTGCCAAGCTGTTCGTAGAAAGCGGTATTGATTTTATAGGACACTGCGAAATCCTTAGTGGCGTCTATTATCTCTTTATTAAACTGTAAAATGCCGGCAACATCTTTAGTTATTCCGTCAGGAAGCTTAGTAATATCCGTATCTAGACCTACACACAAGTAGCTCTGCTTTCTTTTTATTTCAGCAATAAGTTGGGCAACATTCACACTTCAAAAAAAAGTAAAATAGTGTGTAATTTTAGAATTATTTACATTTACGGCCGATAATGAATAAGTATTTTACAATTGTTTTAGCTGTGGTCCTAAGCACAGCGTCAGTATATGCACAAGATAAGGGAGTCTTTAGTGGAAATTTACAATCAAACTTTTCTGTTTTTTTAAAAGATTCACTGATTGGTGCTACCGAAACGGCATCTCCTCAATATGGCAAGCAAATTAGTTCTGCAGAAACTTGGTTGTTTTTAAACTACGACATCAAAGGTTTTCATTTCGCAGCTAGGTATGATTTGTTTAACAACAGTAACCTACTTAATCCTTCGGGAGCATTTACAGGCCAGGGATTAGGGTACTGGCAGATTAAAAAAAATGTAGGGGATTTAGAAATTACTGTAGGATCTTTTTATGACCAGTTTGGCTCGGGTGCTGCCTTTAGGGCGTTCGAAAACAGGCTTATTGGTATAGACTATGCTATGGAAGGTGTTAGGTTAAAGTACAACCTAAAAAACGACCTAACCGTCAAGGCATTTACAGGGAAACAAAAAGGGTCTCAACAGAATAGATTTGAAACATCACCACAGATTATTAAGGGAATCAATGCAGAAAAGTTCCTTCAATCTGCTGATGGCAATATTCTAAACTTAGGGGTGTCTGCAGTTAATAGAACATTGGACGAGAGCACTATGACAGATATAGTGACTCAAATAAATGGACTACCTCTAGAGGAGAGATTTTATCCTAAATACAATGTATATGTACTCAATGGGTATTTCAATGCGAGCTATAAAGACTTTGGGTTTAATGGGGAATACAATTATAAAACGGAAGAGGCTATAAAAAACGTAGCAGGCAACTCGCTTTTAAGCAGAGACGGCTCACTTTTTACGGGAGGAATAAGCTACTCTAAAAGAAAACTAGGAAAAAAGAAACAAGGCGGAATAGGTGTAAACGTACAGTATAGAAGAATTGAAAACTTCCCACTTACAGTGTCTCCGTATGTTAACCTACCTCTACTTCAGGGCATTATGACTTACCAACCAAGCATGAGTAGACAGGCGAGTTATAGAATGCTAGCTAGGTACCAAGCACCTGCACAATTTTCTGGAGAGCAAGCGTTTCAAGCTGAGGTAATGTATTCTCTGAGTAAAGCTACTAACGTGACCCTTAATATATCTGAGATAGTAGACTTAAATGGGAAAGAGCTTTTTAATGAAAAATTTGTGCAAGTAGAGCATAAATTCAATCGAAAATGGAAAGGTAAAATCGGGCTACAAATGATTACCTATAATCAAGCTATTTATGAAGGTAAAGACCCTAAAAAAGCAAAAAACGTAGAAACATTTACTCCCTTTGGCGAAGTGTCCTACAAAATAAATCGTAGAAACAGCATAAGACTAGAGTCTCAGATGCTTAATACACAGCAAGATTTAGGTAGTTTCTATCATGGCATATTAGAGTGGACCAGCTCGCCTAAGTTTACAGTGGCGGTGAGTGATATGATAAACACTAATCCTGTGAGAATAGTGAACACTACGCTAGCAGATCAGGTGCTACACTACCCTAGTGTATTCGTGAAATACAATGTAAAAACCACTTCGTTTACTGCTGCATATATTAAGCAGGTAGAAGGTGTCGTATGTACGGGAGGTATTTGTAGACTAGAGCCAGCGTTTAGTGGCATACGCTTTACTTTGACTACTCAGTTTTAGGCGTTTCTTATTGAGTAAGTATGAATGCTTGCTCTTTGTAGATATGTGTAAAATGGGCTCTTAAAGCTTTTGCATCACTATGGTCGTCAGAACTAGCAGCGACTACCCTATGAAGTCCTCTTATGTTGGTAATCACACCCTCTTTTCCACTGTCCTTTACTCTTTGTAACATTCTATCGGCGTTAGATTTTTTTCCAAAACTGCCCACTATGACAAGATAGCTACTGTTAAGATTTATACTGCCTTTTGTTTCAGGTGCAGTTTCTGCAAAGGTTTCTTCTAGATCTACTATTTCGGTATTTTCAGAGACTACCTCTTCCGTTTCGGTATAGCTATCCGTGTTTTCTACATCTTCTATAGTAGCGTTTTCTGCTCTCGGCATATCTCCTTTTTCAGCAGTGTCAGAACCCGCACCTGTTATTTCAGCAGTAGAGTTAGAGGTAAGAGGTCTAAAAAAAACGAACCATACGAAAGCACAAAAAGCGATACTATAAGCAAACCATTTCAGGAAATTCATACCACAAAAGTATACGTACATAGCTTACAAAAACAAAAAGCCTCACACTTTCGTGCAAGGCTTCGGGTTTCTTATTGAAAAAGGTCTACTTAGCAGC
>DNBZ01000275.1 GCA_003484585.1 Bacteroidota bacterium
GCAGCTCAACAGCAGGCTCAGGGAGACATTAGAGACCAGATGAACAGAGACATGTTTAACCTTGAGGCGGCAAGTGCCGAGGAAGATTCAAGGCTTAGAGACATAAACACTCAGTTAGATATGGGTGAAATATCAGGTGCTCAGCAGCAATCTGCTCAAGCTTCTGCGGCTAGACAGCAAGCAATCCAGCAAGGAATTCAGGGAGCTGTAAACACTGTAGAAGGAGCTATAGCACTTCCTGGTTTGTATAAAAAAGATTTAGGGGCACAAAGAAGTGCTTTATCTAATACGCAACTTAGTCAAGAACAATTTCAGAATATAGGAAACGTAGAAGGAGGAAGTATGGGTGAGGCTGCAGGTGCAGGATTTACAAACTTAGACCTAGATGCAGTAGGTGAAATGAACAACAGGCAGTTTAGACAATTTAAGAGAGCTTTAACTCCAGAGCAGAGCAGAATGTTGTTTTATAATAAAGACTATACCAATAACTACAATAATACTTTCTCTCCTTATTAATATTACAACAAATGGAAAATACCAGTTTTAACTACCAACCAAGAGACCCTCAAGCACAAATAAATTGGGCAGAGGCTGCCTCTAATTTAGGCAATGTATTTAAGGAAGAGGCTAGGGTAAGAACCGAGAAGAAGGCTGCTATTGACGAAGCTACTAGGCAATACCAGAAAGAACTGGCTAAGGGAGTTCCTGGAGAAAGCACGAGCATTAGAGAGTGGGGATTGAACTACGCAGGAGATGCTCAGGAGCAGATGGATATGATTACGATGATGCTTAAAAGCGGTCAGATGAATGTCTCAGACTACACAAGAAACAAACAGAATTTAGTAGACGGAACAGAGGAGGCTTTTTCTTTAATGGATGACTACCAAAAGGAGTACGCCATAAAGATGGAAAGGCTTAAAAGCGAAGACCCTGCCAATGCTTCTCAGAGATTAGAGGCTTGGGTTATGGAGAACGTAGAAGGGTTTGGAAACTTTAATAAGACTCAGCTAACCATTGACCCTTCAACAGGTAAGGTAATGGCGGCGAAGAAGATTTTGAATGAAAAAACTGGGTTAATGGAGATATCAAAAGACCCTAACGATTTAGTGCCAGTTAGTGCGTTAAAGAACAACATAATAAGTCAGTTCAATAAGTATGACGTAGAAAAATCTACAAAGGCGTGGACTGCGAACTTAGGTCTTATTCAAAGTGTATCTAGGACAACTGGAAGCAGAACAAGGGCAGGACAGATTTTAACGGTTATCGGAAAAATACCTGCACAGTATGACAAGGAAGGTAGGAGGATAATGAAAAAGCTTACTTTGGATGATGCCAAGGAGCTGGGATTTCCTGAAAAAGCTATTGGACCTCTTAACGATTATATAGAGGCTGAGGATTCATGGATTGATGGTCAGCTATCTAATCCTTACAATATGACGTCTGTTTTTACTGACTACATCAACGAGACTGATGGGAAGTCAAATAGTTTTACATTCAATCAAGAGGAGGCAAAAGAGAATCCTAACCTTATTCTAATGAAGAGGGATGCAGGAGGAACGCCAATACCTGTGTTCGATAAAAGCATAAACCCTAACGCAGAAAAGCAGAAGGAGGAAATTAGACAGTACATGAAGTACGCAATTAGAACGAAGACTAGTGAATCGTCTACTATCCAAACCTATAAAGATTATACAGCTCCAACAGGGGCACAGCTACAATTAGCTGAACAAAGAAAATTGCAGAAAGAATCAGCTATTCTATGGAATAAAATAGCAACTGCAACAAGTTTACAAGATAAAAAAGATGCTGTAGCAGCATATTTAGGAACAGAATACGCTAGAGCACAAGGTTTACAGGGCTTAACATTTGGTAAAGACGGAGACACGATTAATTTTACATATAAAGATTCCTCAAAGAGTAGAAATAATGTACCTGTACCTCAAGATAAGAATGGATGGGCGGACCTAGGTGCTGAAGCACACGGTATGACAGGTAAGGCTGCAAGGGCAGGATTTACAGGAGAATATGTTGATAACCCAAATTTTTTCATAGGGGCAGGCTCAAGTAGGCAAGGAACTACTAACTATGTTGTTGCATTAAACAATCAACTACAGAGTGAGACTTTTAACTCATCTGACGAAGCAGCGGTTAATGAGTTAGCTAGTAAGTATGGAGGTAGTGTAGGTAAATCTAGCGACCCAGATGATGAAACAGTGTATGTATTCAACTCAAAAGGAAAGAGTATCCCATATAATGGAGCTACTAATGCAGCGATTAAAAATCACCTTAGAGAATTAGATGAAGAAAAAGCAGCGAATTTGTACAAGACAAACCAACCACAAGGAGCAGCAGAAGCAGAAGCAGACCCACTAGGAATAAATTAAAAACATAAAAATGCCAGACCCAGTAAAAAAATCAGTTGCAGAATTTGCTAATTTAATAAAGTCTAAATATCCACAATATGAAGGCATGGATGATTTAGAACTAACTAAAAAAATATTAGATAAGTATCCAGTATACGCTAGCTCAGTAAGTTTAGATGAAGTAAAAAAAAACGAAAATTCAA
>DNBZ01000229.1 GCA_003484585.1 Bacteroidota bacterium
AATCCTATTCTTCTGCTAAAAAAAGGTCGTATTTGCCTAAACCCAAAATTAGCAAACAAATCTCCATTCTCTATAAAAAAATTTCTACGCTCAGGGAAAAACAGGCTAAATCTACTTAAGTTAGTCTGTTGCCTATCTACTTCTACTTGAGAGAAATCTGGGTTTACCGTGAGGTCTAACTGCAGACTAGAGCTTATGGCTATCTTGGCATCTACTCCCAAATTGCCTATAGCTTTGGCATCTGTATTGGCCACATAGTCCTTGCTCACCCCACTACTTACGTAAGGTATTATAGCTACATATTTTTTAGGTTTTTCTAGAGGTTTATCCCAAAGTAACTTACCACAATAATTTAGCGTTGCAATATTAAAATTTCGGGGTACGGCTGCCCACGCCGAGCTTTCGTTCCGTTTTAAATCATTTCGAGTAAAATTGACACTCCACTCTGTACCTCCCTCGCTAAAACGGATACTATTAAACGGGATAGCCATTTCTATAAACCACTTACCATCTCCCTGGCTTACAGCAGAATACCATAGATTATCCCACGCTGTAGTGACTCCAAAATCTCCTCCGTTTTCTATGCTTCCTTCTCGCTGAGCTCCTCTTGGGTTTACAGCAAAACTAAAACCGTTGGTCTTGTCATTAAAAGGATTAAGTATTACCGAAAAAGCATCTGACCTAGGATACGAGAAATCTCGCTTTAGACTCTGTATTACATAGTCGCCAGGGAGCTCATCATAACATATGGCAGCTACATATATGTTCTTAGCGTCATAGGTAACCATCACCTCTGTTTTAGATTTAGCGTAAGCAGTATCAATAGGCGTGCTAATATAAAAATCAGCTGCTTTGTTTTCTGTTTTCCATACTTGTTCATTCAGAATACCGTCTATAGTAATCTTATCCTTAGTCTCTGTAATAGTAAAACTAGGTGTAGGTTTTTGTGCGAAAACAGAAAAGAAACTGTACGAAAGAATTAGTAAAAATATGCTTTTCAAAATGAAGTGCAAACGTACTAATTTACTTTCTTCTTTGGACAGCAATAAAAGATACCTTTGCACTCGTTTAAAAAAACTGCAAAATGAAACGCATCAATCAGTACAAAAAACTATTCAGTGTAGAAGGGGCTATTGACCTTAAAGAGTTAAAAAACAACTACCGTAACTTGGTGAAAGAGTGGCACCCTGATAAACACACTGCGGATGATACTAAAAAAGAGGAAGCAGAGGAGATGAGCCGTCAGATTACTGATGGATATGCATTTCTGATGAGCATAGCTCCTGATACGATAGCTAAAGGACTAGATGAGTATAATAACACACTAGAAAATGCATTCATAGATGATATGCAGCACAAGAGTCTATTGCTGGAAATATCCTTTACAGACGGATCTACGTATGAGTATTTTGGTGTAAACAAAACCTTGTTTTCTAAGCTAGTGAATGCTGATAAGATGCAGCGATTTGCTCGTAGAAATATCCTTAACTCATTCACCTACCGCAAGTCTAAAAAGACGGTAGAGGCTGAGTAGTAGCCGACTCTATCCCTTAAAAAGGGAATGTCAATAAAATATGTAGGATTACTTAAATAGTGATCCAATTTACAATGCCTAGGAACTGTAATTATTCTCTATGAATTATTTAGATCCTAGAGATCTATCTTTCGATAAGCAATTAGGTAAGTAGTTTCCGATAAAAACTTAAAATTGCACCTATGAAAGTATCATTCAAAAACGATTATTCTGAAGGATGCCATCCAAGAATTTTGGACGCACTAACCAAAACAAATCTAGAGCAGCAAAACGGATATGGATTGGATGAGTACTGTGTAAGTGCCTCAAACCTAATTAGGAATAAATGTGGTTCCCCTTTATCTAAAGTTCACTTTGTAAGTGGTGGCACACAAGCCAATCTACTCGTAATATCAGCGGCCCTAAAACCTTTTGAAAGTGTAATAGCCGCCACTACGGGACATATCTACACCAATGAAGCAGGAGCCATAGAAGCTACAGGACACAAAGTAAATACAATAGCCACAGAGGATGGAAAGTTAACCGTGGACCACATTACTGCAATCCTAGATGGTCACCAAAATACTCCTCATGTGGTAAAGCCAAAAATGGTGTACATTTCCAATGCTACAGAAATAGGAACTATATATTCTAAAAAGGAGCTTCAATCGCTTTATAAATATTGCAACGCCAATGCTCTCTATCTATTTATGGATGGAGCTAGACTAGGAAGCGGTTTGATGGCTAGCACAAGTGACTTATCACTAGCGGACGTCGCTAAGTATACAGATGTATTTTGGCTAGGTGGCACAAAAAATGGAGCACTAATAGGGGAAGCTATTGTTATAAATAATGCAGATATTCAATCCGATTTCGAATTTCACCTGAAACAAAAAGGGGCCATGCTATCCAAAGGTAGATTGCTCGGGATTCAGTTTAATGAGTTACTAAAAGACGACCTGTTTTTTGATTTAGCTCGGCACGCAAATCTGCAAGCAATGAAATTGAAAGAAGCACTTACAGCCAAAGGCCACTCTTTTCTGTCCGAAACTCACACCAATCAGATATTTCCTATTCTTCCAAATACCACCATTGACGAACTAAGTGAAAACTTTGATTTTCACATTTGGAAAAAGATAAATGACTCTAGTTCAGCGATACGACTTATTGCTTCCTGGGCCACTACGGATGCTCAGGTAGCAAGTTTTGTGGAGGCATTGAAGAGGGTTTAGATCTCATCTAATTTCTAATGTCTTTAATCATACACCCTCCCTTTTATCACCTCCTCCACACACTCAGGATTGAGTAAGGTCGAAATATCTCCAAGATTACTCGTATCTCCTTCTGCTATTTTTCGGAGTATCCGTCTCATTATCTTTCCGCTTCGTGTTTTGGGTAGTCCTGTGGTAAACTGTACTTTTTCTGGCTTGCAGATAGGTCCTAGTGTCTTAGAGACCAAGTCTTTTATTTCTACCTCTAAAAGTCCTAAATCTTCTGTCTTAAATCCTAAATCATTCTTGAGTGTAACGAAAGAATAAATACTATTGCCCTTTATGTCATGCGGATAGCCCACCACCGCACTTTCGGCTACTAGTGGATGCTCATCTATGGCATTTTCTATCTCGGCTGTACCCAGATTATGCCCACTTACTATGACGATATCATCTACCCTTCCTGTGATTCTATAATTGCCTTCGGCATCTCTTTTGGCACCGTCTCCTGTAAAATAGTTACCTTTAAACGTATTGTAATATGTATCAGCAAATCGCTGATGGTCACCATATATAGTGCGTGCCATACTCGGCCAAGGGAACTTGATACAGAGCCTACCCTCTTGCTCTCCTTCTGGCAGTTCATTTCCTTTTTCATCCATAAGGCAAGGCTGTATTCCGGGAAGAGGAAGTGTAGCATAGGTCGGAATATCCTGGGTAACTCCAGCTAGACTGGATATCATAATACCACCAGTTTCGGTCTGCCACCAGGTATCTACTATCGGACAATTCCCTTTTCCAATATTTTCATCATACCACTCCCAAGCTTCTAAGTTTATGGGTTCGCCTACGGTTCCAAGTGTTTTCAAACTGCTCAAGTCGTGCTTCGTAACCAGATTCATATCACACGTAGCCAATGAACGAATAGCAGTAGGTGCAGTGTAGAAAATATTCACTTTATGTTTTTCTACTACTTCCCAAAATCTTCCCATATCTGGGTAGCTTGGGACTCCTTCAAACATCACCGTAGTAGCTCCAGCA
>DNBZ01000060.1 GCA_003484585.1 Bacteroidota bacterium
TAGGTGACTTTACAGCTGCATATCCAATTTCTTTGAATATGTTACGCAGTGATTGTGGAATAAAATTCTCACGCTTACTGCTAAAAGCTAGGCCATCTGCTGCTCCGTTATGATACGGATCTTGGCCTAGTATTACAACCCGCACTTTGTCGTACGGCGTAATCAAGTATGCATTAAATACATCCTGTGGTTCAGGGTATATTACATGCGACATTCTCTCACTTTTTATTGTAGCAGATAGATCTTTCATATACTGTTTGGAAAACTCTGAGCCCAAATGCTGGGCCCAGGTTTCTCCAATAGTATCTACCGCAATATTGTAAGTTTGTTTGCTTACTTCTGCGGCTTCACTCATGATGACAGTATGCTGTCTGCAACAGTTCTACGCTCTGTGAGCTCATCTTCAATCTGCTTGATAACATCTCTCTTAGATTCCTCATAGTTTACGATGTCATCTTCCATGCAAGCATGGTCAAAGGCAGCGTAATCAGATTCTAAGTAGACATTTTCATTCTCACCATTAGTAACAGCGATTGGATAGTACTCACAAGTACGCATCTTAGTGTTATTGTAATCAGTTGGCACTGCTACAACGTTACGAGGACTAACTAGTACTTCAAGTATTACTTTATCGCCATGTCCAAAGTCGTGAACATACTCCATAGAGCCTACATGTAAACCTGCAGAACAAGTTACTTCAGGATCAGAGTCACACTCTTCTCTTGGCATAGTGATTGGTTCCCCTACCTTAATAGTAGAACCATATGGCCCGTTGTGGATAGGCTTGAATGTCATAGATTGAGATAACTTCTCTTCTATTCTTTCACCTGTATCCTCATCGTAACGAACATTGATTACTTCTTCGCCAGTTTCAGCGTCATACTTACGCTTAATTCCTACAGCCTTGTAAGCTAAGAAATAACCCTTGTCCGTAATAGGGTGGCCATTGTGTTCTAGAAAACTAAACAACTGTCGTCTCACCCCTTTGTCAGGGTTCAGTAGTGTGTTCTTCCAGAAGTTAACAAGAGCTTCTACGTTAAGGCCTTTGGCAATGTATTCCAAAAGCTTCTTAGCAAGAAACTCAGGTATAGGGTCGCTTGTACCTTTAAGATACATAGCAGAGTTCCCATCAAATTCAAATCTTCCATCAGAATTAAATTCGATTTTCTTTGCAGGGTTGCAAAGTTCTTCTATCTTTGTGATAATATCTACTCTCTCAGTTAGAATATTACACGAATTGTATTGCTTTACGAGAGCAATAACTAATTCAGCATCAGGAGAATCCTTTCGGATTCTCTTGTGCTTTCCATCAATAATTACAGTAACATCTGTAGGTGTTACTTTGGCTACTAAGTAGTTCATTAAAATTAATTTAAGCGGTTAGTATTAATTGTTTAACTTGTTCAAAATCAGGTGTTTTGTCCTTTAAAGATAAGAAATCTATCACAGATTTCCTAGAGTCATTAGTAAAATGTACATGATTCAAAAGATCTAGTCCTTGAGAATATTCAACGACTTCCTCTAGTTTATTTATAATCTTCATGTCATATCTAACCTCATCGGCTATATCTAACTGTAAGATTTCTTTAACTATAGGTTCTATTTGATTGTCACATCTCCAGCAAGAGTCTACTCCATTATTATCATCATAGTTCTTTATATCTTTATAAAGTTGACAAAGATGATTACTAATATCAGAGTTTCTATGCCCAAAACTTTCAAGAAACTCAAAAGAACTTTTATATTCTTTGATTTTCTGTGCCGTCATAAACGATTGTAAGTGTGTAGGTGATTTCATAAATTCCTCAGCTGTTATAAATCCTTCAATGTCTTTAAATTGCTTTGCAACATCTTTAGATACTTTTACTACTCGATAATGGTTCTCAAACTTCTGGGCACCATAACGGTAAACCTCAGTAGTTTCTTGTTTATTATGAGATATAATTTTAACAACCTTATTTAACTCATCTACATTCTTAGTCTCTGCGTATACAACAGCTTTTAAGTTAGGGTCTGCGCCTCCGTGAGATAATAACAAGTCCTGAAGATCTGAGATTCTATACTCTTGGTTAGTATACTTAATTTCAGTATTGTAACCATCAGACTTAATCTCAGCATTACGAGCAAATACTTGCTTGTTTACTTTACGACGTGTTTTACTATCTAGTACATCTCCATAGCTTTCAGAAAGTTCTTTCTCCTCTACATCTGCATAGGATTTAACAAAAGATGATTTCTTTAAAAGCGCTGATACAGTATTAAATGTAGAAACTTTTAAATAATCTGCTCTTGAATCAACAAAATTAGTCTTATCGTTAATCCTAGCACCTCTTTTAGCTGCGTCTACCTTAAAAGCCATAAAACTATCTTCTTCATCAGTAATAGTATAACTCTTAGGAGTACTAAAGTTACCCTCTACATAATACAAATGTTTATGATTTTTAACATGTGTAAAGAATTCATCCCAAGTATTGAGCTCTTTGTGATAAATAGTTTCACCTCCAATAGCAGAATTGTTACTTACTCGTTTAGCATAAAATACACTGACACCGTCAAATAGTTGGTAAAATGCAGCATTACTACTATAACCTTTTTTAGGACTCAAGTTAGCATTGCAAGCAAAAGGAATGTCATAAGCACCTACATTAGCCATACTAGCTTTGATAGCTTTAGGACAATCACTCTCTAAAGAATAATATCTACTACTTCCTGAGCTTGACAAACTACTTATACCAATTAAATACTCAACATAGTCTGTCATAGTATAATCAGCTGCAGCATCAGCTTTAAACTTAGCTTTAAGTGTAGCCAGTTTAGTTTTAATAGCTGATATAGTAGTAGGAGTATAACGAAGTTCTTCCCTAGAAGGTACAAGATCTAATACACCAATATCAAATCTTACGCCTACACTAGCTTTGTATGAGCTTTCATTATCATCTAGTAAATCCCAGTTAATAGGGTATACTACATCTCCAACCAATAGAAATAAATTTCTACCATCGTTAGTAAGTACATAGTCTTCTGTATCCTCTATTACTTTACCTCTATTCTGTAAAGTATAGTAGTTCTTTATTTCTCCTAGAGCTTCTTCTACATTTTTGTAAACTAAGTTCTTAAAGAAACAAAGCTGTTCGTTAATTGCCTCTCTAAATTTACGTCTATCGTAATAGCCATCTTTAATAGGTACAATTACACTGCTACCATTTTTATCATCTGTAGCTCTCTGGTATACCTGATCCATATGTGGCACGTTATCGTTGTTACGATAAATCATGTAATATGTCTCAGTACCATTGTGTCTACTAGATACGTAAAAGGTATCTGCATAAGCCAAAGGTGATTTTGCACCTAAGCCAAAGCCCCCGATTTCATAGTTATTATCTCTCTTAGTTGACGCACCGAATGTAGTAAATACATTTTGTACGCGTTCCTGTGAAAGACCGCAACCGTAATCATGGAACATAATACACTCATCTACTCCTAGAATCGTGTTCTTCTCAACGTATTCAATGCAAACTGTTTGCTTGTCGCTCCAGTAGCTAGTATCATCCCCTGTTTCCATAGGAATTTTACTATCTAGCTTTAGTACTCGCTCACGGTTTGCATCAATACAATTAGAAGTGATCTCACGGACAATCGAACCAATAGGGTCCGAGTATAAATTAATAAGGCTATCCATAATGATAGCCTGTGATCCGTCCGTAATTTTGAATTTGTGTTGTTGTTGAACTCCGATAACTTCATCGACGTTCCGTTGTTGTTGTAGTTTCATTTAGTCAAATGGATTTTCTTGTGGTTTAACTTTGTCTATGACTTTCATAGATTCATTATAAACTTCTGTGTTTAAATCCGGAACTGAAGATACTTCCATACTCTCAGGGATGTCTGTCCCTGTTCTCTCTTCCCACTCTTCACGTAAATCTGGATGTTTAAATAGAACTTTTGCAACTCTATGTTCATAATCCATGATGTCATGAAATGCAAAGATGATTACTTTGTAATCTCTATTCATTTCAGAATACTTACCTTGTTTAAACATATCATAATCTGTTTGGTAAAAGGCAGGTACATCAAGTACAAACATAACGTGTGAATCGTCTGGATCATATTTAGCAACAAACAAATGTGTGTTGCTTAGAAAATCCTCGTATTCCAAAAATTCTTTAGAACCATTAAATTTATAAAGAAGGAAGATGTGATTATCATACTGTGGGTAGTCTTTATCACCAATAAATGTATTAACTAACCCTTGCTTTACCAATGCAATCTCAGTAGAAAGCATTGGTAAAACATAAGTGTAAGATTTATTCAACATCATCTTCGTAAAAATTTAGTAGGTTACTGTTTTTTCAAACCCTTGCTTTACATCCCAGTTATTAGTCTCTGTATAGTGCTTATACTCTGTCAATAGACATTGTATTTCTTCTTCACCTCTTTCTATCCACTCTTGTGGCAGTTGATAAACTGCTACATCGTAAGATCCTTTGGTGTCGACAGCAATAATAAAAGAGTCAACTTCATAATCTGGATATAACTCCTGCACACCTTGCTGATAAAAAGCAAGCTGTCTATAGTAAGAGTAATTTAGACAAGAGTACATAAATCCTGTAACATGCCAATCTCTAACTAGGTGGCCAGTCTTCTCAGCTAGTGGTATACACTCACCGTAAACTTGACTACTAGTAGTTTTAAGATCGACAATAGTTACTTTTTTATTCTTGTCATCTACTATAACTCTATCTAATTTAGACTTACAGTTTACATCATGTAATCTAAAGAATATTTCTCTCTCAGCTTCAGCTGTAACATCTTCTTGTTCTGAGAATAATAATCTATTAGATACGACGTGTGTACGTAAAGACATCAAGCATCCATCTATAATCTGTCTATCTTTCTGCGTAACGGCAATTTTACCATCAGCATCTTTAAGAAAATTATAAAATGCAACGTTCTCTGGCTTATTCTTAAAACTCTTAAGAATAGTCTCTGGCTTGCTGTGTTTAGGGCTATACTGCGAATGTGTATAAGCTAGATCTGGTATCTTGGATTCTTCCATACCAGATTTCTCTAATTCAAAGTAAGCTTTGATATACTCACCCATTTTACCACCT
>DNBZ01000063.1 GCA_003484585.1 Bacteroidota bacterium
AAACCCATTTGAGCTTTTACCAAGGGTAAAACATACAGATAAAAACAGCTCAAACTAGAAGCAGGATTACCTGGCAAGGCATACACATTTGTATCCCCTTTTAGCCCAAACCACAAGGGCTTACCTGGCCGTTGGTTTACCTTATAAAAGATTTCCTCTACCTCGTTATTTTCTAGAGCTTGTTTTACGAAATCATAGTCTCCTACCGAAATGCCTCCAGAGATTAAAACGAGGTCCGATTTCTTAAGGCATTTTTCTACGGCTTTAGTAGTTGACTTTAGATCATCCTCTACGCTGTATATTTTTACTTTTTTAACTCCTATGCGGTTCAGTGCTAGTTTTAGTGAGATGGAATTACTCTCGTACACTTGACCTTCTTTTAGTTTATTGCCGAGCTGCTGCAGCTCATTCCCAGTGACTAGTATACTTACTTTAGGAGCTTTGTACACAGTTACTTTGCCTATCCCTAGTCCTGCCAAAAAAGCGATGGATGCTTCGTTTAGTAGTGTCCCTTTTTCTAGGGCTACGTCACCAGTGGCTATTTGCTCTCCGAGTGGTCGTACGTTGGCATTTTTATTCGGCATTTTGTCTACAGTGATGTAGTCTCCTTCTCTAGTCACGTGCTCTTGCATCACTACTGTGTCTGCCGCATCTGGCACTCTAGCTCCTGTGAATATACGCACAGCTTCACCTGCTTTTAGAGGTGTGTTTTCTGCATTGCCAGCTTGCACTTCGCCTATCACTTTGTAGGCCTCGCTACCTCCGTGTAGTATCGCATATCCATCCATAGACGACTGGCGAAAAGGAGGCATAAAGATAGGTGACAGCACATCTGCCGCTAGCACCATTCCCATTGTTTTCTGTACGCGTTTGGTTGCTGTTTTATTAGTAAAACAGTGTTTGTCTATTTGTTCTAGGGCTTGTGAAACTGAAATCATATACGTTTTATCCTTCTATGCAAAAGTGCCAAAGTTATCGTAAAAATAGAAGCATCAAAGTAACCAATGTTGCGTTAGAATTTTGGGTGGCTAGGAAACGGGTATGCTAGCAGTAAGTTTATTCACTAAGCAGCAAATTCATCAACGTGCTTTATGATATTTTTAGGGGAATATAGTTAGGCTACAGCCATTTGCTCTTCAGAGATACTATTTGGGCTGAAGCCCAAATAAAGGGGAAATTTTAACCGCTCTGAGGTCTCCTGCAGGGGCCCCAGAGAGTCGCAACTCCAAAAGGGTATCAGAATCCATTAACTTTGAAAAATGGAGCTTAGCCGCAGACTTCGCCTTATATTTGAATTGATCTGCAGCGTACTAAGAAATATAAGAAGAAAAGAAATGGGTGCCGGATTAATATCGGTGGAATAAAGATGGTGCGGGCTATGCTTCATTTAAATATTAACTTCCTTTGCTAGCGTGAAATAGGTGGAGAAAATGCAATTTTGGAAAAACAAACGAATGCTGCTAGCAGTCGTATTTATGGTTAGTCTTTTAGCCTACTATGGCTTTGCATATCGACTGCAAAGAACAGAGTATGTAAAGCTATCCGTATTGTATACCGCCTTATTCGCTTCGTACTACTATTTGGTATCTAGATATAAAGAGGAGTTTGCATTTTTGGCTATACTCTCTATATTGTTTAGGCTTGTATTCTTAGTAGCTATACCGAATTTGTCTCAGGACTTTTACCGTTTTATTTGGGATGGTCGTATGATTATAGAAGGCTTTAATCCTTACCTTTTCACTCCTGATTCTTTGCTAGAAAGTGGGCAAGTCCCAATAGCTCAAGCACAAGAACTGCATGCTGGTATGGGGTCGCTCAGTGCAGGCAATTTTACGAACTATCCTCCCGTAAATCAACTATGTTTTGTGCTAGCTAATCTGCTTTCTACTCATAGTATTTTAGGGTCCGCTATAGTTATGCGTATGCTGATACTACTAGCAGATGTCGGGACACTGTTCGTAGGCAAAAAATTATTGGAAAAACTCAATCTCCCTGTGCACCATATCTTCTGGTATATCTTAAGTCCTTTTGTGATTATAGAACTTACGGGTAATCTACATTTCGAGGGTGTAATGGTATTTTTTCTGTTACTAAGTATCTACCTATTACACACCAATAGATGGAAAATGGCTGCTGTATTTTTTGCACTATCTGTCTCCGTAAAACTTATCCCGCTTATTTTTATTCCGCTGTTGATTCAAAAACTCGCTTGGAAAAAATGGCTCGGGTTTTCTGCTATAGTAGGAGGAGTCTCCACTTTGTTATTCCTGCCTTTTTTCTCTCAAGAGTTTTTGGTGAATTATGCAAACACGGTAGGCTTATGGTTTCATAAATTTGAGTTCAATGCTAGTATCTATTATGTGCTACGGGAAATAGGCTATGCATTTAGGGGCTATAATGAGATAGCGATTATAGGATTTTTACTTTCTATAGTAGTACTGCTAGTAGTGATGGGGATGTCTATTTTCAGAAAAAATGCTAAGACACAGGACTTGATCACTAGCATGTTATTCGCTTTAGTTTTCTTTTTTTTTACTACTACAACTATGCATCCGTGGTATCTTGCCACTCCGCTACTACTCGCTATATTTACGAAATACAGATTTGTGTTGGTATGGAGTTTTGTGATTTTCCTGAGCTACTTTGCTTATCTGAATGGGGATAATCAAGAAAATCTAGGGATAGTCTTTTTTGAATACTTAATCGTGTATGGGATCCTTATCTATGAGTTATATTCCTACTACCACATCAAAAAAAAGCCTACCTTGACTAGTTCGTCGAGGTAGGCTTACATACAATATAAGTAGATAATATCTTTATTCATCCTTTCCGAAGCCATAGAGGTTTTGCCCTATAAAGCCGTGCGGAAATTTATCGTCTCCCTTAAAACCTATTTCTACATTGCCACTATCTTCAGGGATATAGTTTGTCTTAAAAATATAATCCCAAAGACTTAGGCTAATACCATAGTTGACACCAAGTTTTCCTTCTGGAAGTGTGTATGCATGATGGTATAGGTGCATTACAGGATTGTTAAATAGATACCTTAAAGGACCCCAAGTTATTTTAATATTGGCGTGGTTTAGGTGCCCTATTGCAATAGTGATAAAGTGTACGATATACGCCTGATCAGGCTCGAAACCTCCAATTAACATTACCCCAAAAGTCTTAAGTGGTTTGTAGAATATGTTTTCCATCCAGTGGTATCTAAGGTGGGCAGCAAAACCCATTTCCTTGACGCTATGATGCACTTTATGAAACTTCCATAAAAACGGATATTTATGCAAGAGTACGTGAGTAAACCACTGCACAAAATCAAGAATAATAAAAAATGTCAGTAGCTGAGCCCACTGTGGCCAGTGTGATAAATCTAATAACGCAAAGCTGCTAGCAGTAAGATTTACTTCTGAGAAAACTAAACCTAAAATGGTGTATACGCCACTGATAACAATAGAGAAAATGAAGAAGTTGAAAAACATATAAAATGCGTCCAGCCAAAAGTCCTTTCGGATAATGGATTGATTTTTTCTCCAAGGAAAGGCTATTTCCAATAACCAAACGAATAGGGAAATAGCAATAAGTCCCCAAAAATAATTATTGTACCAAGGTACCTCAAAGGTTATTGATCTCCAAGTCCAATCTGCTGTGCCAGTGAAAGCATTGCTAAATGCGTCTATATATTTATTCATGTTATTTAAGTGTTGTTATACTGTCTTGTTCAAATGGTAGAGAATCAAAATGGCTCCATTCTACCCATGAGCCGTCATAATTTTTAACGTTTTTATACCCTAATAGTTGGGTGAGCACAAAAGAAGTGTGAGCCGAGCGTACACCGCTATGGCAATATACTAGTATGGGATCTTCTTTAGTAGCATTCAGTCTACCATAAATGCTTTCCAAATCCTCAACTGACTTCAGTCTCTTGTCTCCAGCATAGTCTATGGCTTCTGCCCAGTCTATGTGCATACTTGCAGGGATTCGTCCTCCTTTGGCTGCTCCATTTTTTTGTCTTTTGCTGCTGTACTCGTCTTCTGTACGTGTATCTAAAAGTATCGTACTGTTTTCTAAAGCTTGGCGTACTTCGTCTTTTGCTACAGCATATTTCATGGATGGATTATCTGTTAGTTTGAATAGACCATTAGTAATGGTCGGCTGCTCAGTGGAAATATCTCCTCCCAGATCTTTCCAAGCTTGGTAGCCTCCGTGCAGTAGTTTCACTGCCGTGAAATCATAGTTTTGTAATACCCACCAAAGGCGAGATGCATCACACAGTCCATTGTCATCATATACTACTATGGTATCTTGTGTACCTATGCCTAGCGTACTAAATAGCTCTTCTATCTGAGCAGTTCTTGCCATCATTCCCTTATACGCATAAGTGGTATCCTCTATGTCTGTTCGCCAAATATGAACCGCACCTACTATATGCCCTTTTTGGTATTCCGCTTTTTTTCTAAAGTCAAGAATCTTTATAGCAGGCCGTTTTGCAGCGAGAATTAACTCACTAGCTTCTATCAAGTAGGAAGACTTTTCGCTCTCTTGGTCAACCGTCTTTTTAGAGGTGCAGGCAGACAAGATTAGCAATAGTGCTATAACTCTAGTTTTTAAGCTCATACCATTCTATATTTTCCAATCTCATGCGTCTACCTTTCTTTATAGATGGGTAGTTAGCCACTAGATAGTTTACTATAATCTCCTGGTTGCCCCCTAGCTCCCAGAGACCTTG
>DNBZ01000363.1 GCA_003484585.1 Bacteroidota bacterium
GTACTCAGAAAGGTTGATTAACTAGATGAACCGAAACGAAGAACTCCTAAAGCTACGTCCCAAGATAAAAAGCATCCAACAAGACTTAAATACTTCAGATCTAGAGCAATTTCAAAACGTTAAGCTACGGCCTATTCTGAAGCTGCAACACGAGATCCTTCTTGCTTTATTTCAAAGCAGCTGGTCTCGTAATAAGGTGTCATTTGCAGAGCTAAAAGCAGAAGAAAAGAGAAGCAAGTTAGATCAGCTTTTTCAAAAGAATTTAAGTTCCAAAAATCAATCTATAGGTGCAGTAATCGGGATGCTAACCGTAGACGAGTATACCGTCTATACTAAAGATACGTCTGCCCATAATCGCAGGATTATCACTATGTTAAAACAGCGGATATTGAGCACGTTTGAACGATAAAAAAGTGCCTTCCGCATCTACTTTACTATGGTTCAAACATTCCCCTTTAGGTTATCTTTTTTCTATGTAAGCAATAATAAGGGTGTGACTCCGTAGATAATGAGAAGTCCTTTCTCATTTTTTTACCTTAGTCGAAATGCGGGAATTTCCGATTCTGAGCAAGTCTAAAATCTTACATTTAACATTACAACACAATAGCATACCTTGGTATGCTAACTAGTTCTTATTCCCTACTTTTGCACCAATGATATCAGGCATCAAAACAGAAGCAGAAATACTAGCCAAACTGGGCATAGAGAAACTAAACCCGATGCAGTTAGAGGCTCAGACGGTGATAGCCAAAAATGATGGCACAGTGCTGCTATCTCCTACAGGCACTGGCAAGACAGTAGCTTTCTTAATGCCTCTTATAGCTCATCTCAACCCAGAGATAAACGAGCTTCAAGCCATTATCATAGCTCCTACTCGTGAGCTAGCCATACAGATAGAGCAGGTACTAAGAAATATGGGCACAGGATATAAAACCAACGTAGTATACGGTGGCCGAAGTGGCTCTCAAGATCGCAGAGATATGGAAACCAGACCCACAATATTGGTAGGTACGCCTGGCAGAGTAGCAGACCATCTTCGCAGAGAGTTTTTTGATACTGAGCACATTAAGATGCTTGTACTAGACGAGTTTGATAAGTCACTAGAAATTGGTTTTGAAGGTGAAATGATAGAAATATTAGACTCCTTACCACATATAAAAAAGAAAATACTCACCTCTGCCACTCAAGAATTTAAAGTTCCTGCATTCGTAGGTTTGAATAATCCTGGACGAATAAACTATCTACATGAAGCAGTACAAAAACTTGAAATAAAAAAGATTGTAGTAGGCAAGGATCTGCTAGAAGGACTTGCAGATAGCCTGAAAGCCATTGGCAATAAACCCGGCATCATTTTCTGTAATTACAAAGACACCATAGCGGGTATCAGTGAATTTCTAACTTCTAAGGATATATCTCATGGCCTTTTCTACGGCGGACTAGAGCAGATAGACAGAGAGCGAGCACTTATCAAATTCCGAAATGGTACGCACCAGCTTCTACTAGCTACAGACTTAGCTGCTAGAGGTATAGATGTGCCAGAGATTAAGTTTATCATACACTACGAGCTACCTTATAAAGAGAAAGAATTTACCCATCGTAATGGACGTACCGCTCGTATGAATGCAGAAGGAACTGCATATGTTCTTACTAGAAAAGGAGCCCAACTCCCTGACTATATGCCTGAGCTAGAAGATGCCAATCTCGCCGGAGGAAAAGATCTTAAGCCATCTGAATGGACCACGCTGTACATCACAGGAGGCAAGAAAGATAAAATATCTAAAGGTGATATAGCTGGCTTATTTATGAAGCAAGCTGGTCTAGAGCCTTACGAAGTAGGACATATAGAAATAAAACTGGACTCCACATTTGTAAGTGTACACAAAACTCAGCTGAGCAAAGCCATAGCCAAAACCAACAATACACGTGTAAAAAAGAAAAAAGTACGCGTGAGTGAGGCGTAAAGACTGATAGGAAAAATTTCTTTATAACTTCGTGGCATATATGAAGTCAAAACTGAATCCAACAAAGCTTATCTTATTATTCGCTTCTTTAGCTATCCTAGGTTGTGCTAAGCCGCAAGAATCGTATACTCACACTATTTCTACTGTAGATGGCATCTCAAATGCAGAGATCACCTACCTACAAAATGATTCTATGGTAATGACTTCTAGTCTTGCTCCAAGTGAAATCCAATATCAAAGAATAGAAAGCGGGGACGTAACAGTGCTGGTAACAGATGCTAACGGCACGTCTACTTTTAATGAAGTGCCGAGCAAATACATAAACTTAGATGCTACGGTAGAAGTAAGCAGAAATGTATTTCAAGACTATTTCCCAGAAGAGTGGAGCCTAATGAAAGGACAGCCATACACGACGATATACATCAAAAGTAAACAAGATAATCAGATCTTTTATATGAAGTGTGTATTTACTAATTCTGATAAAGAAATAGCTAAGTATTCGGAAGATTTTTAAGAACACAGCACGTTGGGCTAAAGCCCTTGCGTACCACTAAATTATTTTCACGGGGCTAAAGCCGCTGTGAAAATAATAATTTTGACTTTCACGGGGCTAAAGCCACCGTGAAACTAATAATTCCAATTTGATAGGCTAAAGCTGCCGTGAAAACAATTCAACTATCAATTTCGATTTTGACTGGCTAAAGCCGCCGTGAAAAATATTTCAACAATCAATTTCGACGTGGCTTTAGCCCGTCGCAATTGTATCATTCCATTTTTTGGCTTTAGCCTAACTTTCATACTTTTGAAGAACTATGCCCTTCATCAAAATCTACGTACACCTAGTTTTTACCACCAAAAACTCACACCCGTTTCTAGATACTGCGGATAAACGATCTAAAGTCTGGAAGCATATAAAAGAGAATTCACTCAAGAAGGATGTTCACATAGACTGCGTGAACGGATACTCTCAACATTGCCATTGTTTGGTATCGCTCGGGGCTAATCAGACCATAGCCCAGGTAGCTCAACTTATAAAAGGGGAATCCTCCTTTTGGATAAATAAGAAAGAAATGACTCAAGATAAGTTTGGCTGGCAAACAGAATATTGGGCAGTTTCCGTATCCGAATCTATTATCTCCAACGTTCGGAGATACATTTGGAATCAAGAGCAACACCACACAAAAAAGACTTACGAGGAGGAAATAAAAGAATTTATAGATAAGTACGGAGAGGGTGGTTAGGCTAAAGCCCAATTATCCTCGCGACATTTTTCACGGGGCTAAAGCCACCGTG
>DNBZ01000255.1 GCA_003484585.1 Bacteroidota bacterium
TAACCTTACAGAACATGCAGTAGAGCAGAGTAAGGAGCTTTTGAAAGGTTAATTACTGAAGTGTTTAATAAATGTGTAATAGAATTAGTGGGTCACTTCTCTAGTATTCTAATATCTGTTTACTGAAGGACTGTATAACTCAACCGCTTATAAATAATCCACTATTCGTTCCATTTTCATTCCTCTACTCCCCTTTATCAGAAACGCAGTATTTTGATAATCAACGGTTTTAATTTCTTCTCCTAGTTTTTCCATACTACTAGGTGTAGAGATGTCGCTATTTACTGAGATAGCAGAAAAATGATCGCCAAGTGTATAGATTTTTGTAAAGCCAAACTGTGTGCACCACTGTAATAACTCATCGTGTTCTTGGTTTGCAGTAGGGCCCATTTCGAACATATCTCCAAGTATTAGCACTTTTTGTATTTGTGGCATCTTAGCAAAGTTGCTTATGGCTACTTGCATGCTACTTGGGTTTGCATTGTAGGCATCTAGTAAGATGGTGTTGGTTCCTTTTTGGATAAGTTGAGAGCGATTATTATCGGGCTGGTATTCAGCTATCCCATCTCTTATGTACTGTAAATCAACACGTAGGTGTTCGCCAATGGCTATAGCTGTTAGAATATTATCTAAATTATAATCACCCATAAGAGAAGAGGTAAATGAAACATTCTTGTAGCTAAACTGAATGGTGGGTACTAGTGTTTCTATCTTACAGTCTGCTTTGGTAAATAATATTTTATTTTCTAGTCCTCTACCCATTCTAGAGAGCCAGTCATCATCTACATTGATAAAAGCAGTTCCTTTATTTTTCAGCAGATAGTGATAGATTTCACTTTCTTCTTTGGCTACTGCTTCTAAAGTGCCAAACCCTTCTAGATGCTCTTTACCTATATTGGTTATTAAGCCATAATTGGGGTTAGTAATGGAGCAAAGCTCTGCAATCTCACCGGGACTATTGGTGCCTAGCTCTATAATGGCTACTTCAGCGTCTTGCGGCATTTCTAGCAATGTGATCGGGACTCCTATATGATTATTGAAATTTCCTTGCGTGCAGTGTGTCTTGTATTTTTTGGCTAGTACTCTATAGATTAAATTTTTAGTTGTGGTTTTGCCATTGCTACCACAAATGCCTACTACAGGGATGTCGAAGCATTTTCTGTGAAAATGTGCAAGCTCTTGCATATAGGTGAGCACGTCATCTACGAGAATTAGACGCTTATCAGTTCCTACATTCTCGTCTACCACGGCATAGGAGGCTCCTTGCTCTAATGCTTTTATAGCAAATGAGTTACCATTAAAATTATCTCCCTTTAAAGCAAAAAAAACACAGCCTGAGCTTATCTTTCTACTATCTGTAATGAAATTAAAATTGGCTTTTATAAAATGATTGTAAAATTCGCTAACCTGCACAGAAATAATATAATGTTATGCAACAAATGTGGTATTTTAGTAGTCTATAAAAAAATGCCATTGATAAAAAAATATATTATAGTGTCTATTATTCTGTTAAGTACGGTCTTAAGTCACGCACAACTCTTTGAAATATCGTTTGATCCGGTATTTAGGAAATCAACGGGGGACATATATTCATTAGCTCTAGCAGGCGGACTCAATCAGCCTCAGTTTTCGAATATTGATTTGAATAAAGATGGGTTTCAAGACTTGATGGTTTTTGACAGAACAGGCAACAAAATTCTAACTTTCATATCTACGGGTGGTTTAAACTATAGGTATGACCCCAGTTATGAGGAGTTTTTCCCGAGGGGAGTGGAGTTTGTACAACTCAGGGATTATGATGGCGATGGATTACCCGATGTGTTTCTGTACAATGGTGATTCAGTAGTAGTATATAGAAATACCACAGTGAGTACGCCTCAGTTTGACTCGGTGCGTGCACTTAAAGGATTAGACAAAGTGAGTCCAGTACCTTTTAACCCATATAAAAAACTCTCCCAGATTAATGGCTGCTTACCCGCTATAGTCGATATAGATGGTGACGAAGATTTTGATTATATCACCAACTTAAATTCGATTGGTTCTGATCTTATCTTAAACTTAAATAATAGTGCAGAAAGAGGTGCTCCTCTAGGCGATATCGACTACGAAATAATAGACAAATGCTATGGAGGTATATCAGAATATTCTGGAGAACTCACTATCAACTCACCCTGCTATTTTCCTGAGGTGTATAAGAAAAAACACTCAGCGACTAAGACGCTTTGCTTTTTTGATAATGATGCAGATGGAGATTTAGACTTGTTTTATGGAAGCTCAGAGCAGTCCACTAACCCAGTGTACTATTTCGAAAATGGAAAGAGTGATCTAGCATTTTATAAAGATACTTTTATACGTATAGACACTGCCTATTTTCTGCAAGATGATGAAAATCAATTAGCTGTGGCACCAGCTATGTCCTATGTAGATGTAGATAATGATGGTGTGAAAGATCTGATAATGAGTAGTAATGAGAGAGTAAAATCAGCATACCCTATAAAAGAAGCGAATAATGCTGTGTTATTTTTAAATAAGGATGCTACTAATAATCCTGATTTCCAATACAATAGAAATGATTTTTTGGTAGGAGATATGATTGACTTTGG
>DNBZ01000148.1 GCA_003484585.1 Bacteroidota bacterium
TTCGATTTTTAACTATGCTTTTTGTTGTATAATAAACCATTCGGTTCCATTTCCCCAAACTTTTATGCCTTCATATGCTCTATTTAAGTCGAATGCATCGTTAGAACCATCTAATGTTTGAGAGCCGTAAGGTGTTAAATCTACGTGGGTTGAGTTATCAAAACTAGAGTCGGTTATGATACGTTTAGTTCTATTTAGGTTCTTATCTAGGGTAACATCTGGAAGTGTAAGTGTGGCTCTTCCGTTTCCGCCAACCCAACTAAGAACAATAAGTTCTGCTTCATCGTAAACTTCATCTCCTAAATCGTAAGTTCCGCCAGCAACAACACTTAAAGTTGTCGGCTCTAGGTGATTCGAAATAAATCGTTGCACATCTTCCAATGTTGTTTTCTTTGTTTCTGTAGACTGAACTAGAGCTATCTCTTCAGTTCCTACAATGTTTGCAGCTGTTACTTCTGTTAGTTGTGATATTTTCTTATCTGCCATTATAAAATAATTTTGTCGTTGTTTTCTTGTAATATAAAATCTCCATTTTCTAGTAATAAGTATGAATCACCGTTTGGTGGCGGTTCAACTGGAGCTTCAGAAGGAGTTCCTGTTATGCTTCCTATTCCCTGTGCCTGCAAACTTCCGTCACAGCACTTAGACGAATATGTTCGCCCATCAGCACATAAGCAGCCTCTTCTACCGCCCTTTCTACTAGTTCTGCTGTATGTATACCTTCTTCTGCTTTTCATTACTTATCTAGTGAGTTAATTTTAGATTCAGACCAGCTTAAAGCTGATTTTCCACCCCACGCATCGTACATTAGTTTGCCGCACCCGTCAGAATAGCCTTTAGAAGCCTTTAGATCGCCTTTATGGCGTGAAAGGTAGCTATACATCCTTTTTATGGTAGACACGCTTATAGCCTCTCTATTGGCTAACTGGGATGCTCTACGTTTCCCTACAGCAGTTCCGCAGCTTCCCCAGCCATTCTCTTCAGCCCATTCTAAGGCTCTCTTAGCGTTGTTTGATACAGAGTCTGGATAATCGCTGTATGAGGCTAGGTTAAGAATCTTAGATTCTAGTGCGTCAGAAATCTCCTCTAACAATGAGATAGCTTCTGGGCTGTTTAGCTCATCATCCTGACTCATCTCAACTCGGTCAGTAAAGTAGCCCTCAATAGAGAATCCAGATACCCGACCTGTTTTAACGTAATCTTCCCATACCTCATCATTGTTAACTTTCATAGAAACCATCCACGTACCTACTGGTAAATTCATTCCGTACTTTCTGGACTTATCGTGCGTTTCATCTTCTATAATCCAAGACTCTACTACAGATAATCCGTGAAGGTCTGCCTGATGTTCTAAGGTAGATTTGTTTTGGTTACCTCGCATTAAGAATAGTTCTGACGCCTGACGGACAGTATCGTCCGAGAAGAAGATGTAATACTCTTCATCCTCATTTTGGCGATAGATATTCTTATTTGGAATCAAAGCTGCACCCATAAGTATTCGCTTCTCTTCGTCAACCTTAGCTAACTCTACCTTATCTTCTTTAGATAAAGCAATAAAGTGTTCTTCGATTGCTGGGCGATCAACTATACTTATAGCCTCTATTCCTGAAAGCATTGCTTCCTCATCGATAATTAATTCTATTATTCTCATATTCCTGCTGTATTTATTAGATTTCTATCAAACTCCTGTTGGTTGGTAACGTCTTTACCTACAACGTATGCTTTTATTGGTTCGTTTGTTTGTCCTGCTACTGTTTGCGCCAACTGATCCACGGAAGATGTACCAACAACATTGAAGTCTGGTGCTTGTACTGGTGCGCTCGATGCACCTCCGCCTGAAGCTGATGGTTTTCTAAACGAAGCTATTGTAGTGGCTAAAATGTTAGCTATAGATATACCTGCACTTATATTATTTCTCAATCTAAGCGGAGTCGTAACAGGTATGGTTGCTCCTAACGATGCTGTATCTTGTGCTATAGTTACTGCGTTAGCAGACTGGGTCTTAATTACAATATCAGCAATTGCAGCCCCCTTCTCCACAATTAGTGCTGCTTTTTGCATAGCCTCATTCTCTCCTGCCAAAGTACCCATAAGTTGAGATATGCCCTTTGCAAATCCAACGTACTCCATATTAATCGTTTGCTTAGCCTTTATAGATGAAATCTCCTTATTGAGATTCAGGTCTATCTGCTGATTCTGCAATTCGAATGACTGTTTCCTTAAGTCAGCAACCTCTAAGTCTGAAAGTTTTAGCGCATCTGCATTGGCTATTTGAGCGTCTACATTATCTTTATCTTTACCTACCTGTTCTATTTTCTTATCGAAATATTCTTCATTAGCACCTATAGAAAACTTAAGACGATCTATTTCTGTATTCTCTATTGATCTCTCAATTTTAGCTATAGCCTGCGCCTCTTTATCTTTAGCTAGAATACGCTTAGTTATGATACCATCTTCTATAGATAGAATAGCTTCACCGTGCTTAATCTTAGCATCTTCTATAGAATTTTGATAATCTAGCTCTGCGTTAGCTATAAGTTTTCCTGCATTTTTAGCCCCCTTTACCCTTTCCTTGTACTCCTCTAGTCTCTTTGCCTGCTGCTCCTTAAAGTTCGATAATTTAGTGTCCGCCTCTCTTTTAGCATATTCTTCCTCCAAATCTAACTTCTCATCTAAAGTTCTTACATTTATCCTATCAGCTTCTTTATTATATTTATCTACTATATTTTGTATATTAAACAACCCTTCTTCAAATTCTCTAAATACTTTACTTCTCTTGCTTCCGTTTTTCTTATCGTCAGTATCGAAATTAACAATTAGTGCTAACTTTTCATATAGCTTATCAATTATCTCTTGACTATCACCTATACCTTCAGCTCTTTGTTCATCAGCGGATGCTATGGCTTCTATAGCTGCTGCTTGGGTATTACCAAAATTAGTAATCAAAGCTGTTGTCGTTTCCCACCAACCTAAAATTTCGTCAGCATCAGCGTTCTCTAGCTTCAGTTGCTTAACTCTCTCTTCCTCTATTGCTGAAATTAATGCCGAAGTTTCTGCCTGAACCTTCAATACAGCTATTCTAGCATTAATCTGCTTTACACTATCCGCAGTAAGTTTATTTTGTTCATCTAACTGTAGGTTTAAGTCCTCATTATCTTTTTTGACTTCCTTTAGAATCATCGCTCTTTGCTCTTGCGTGACGTTATCATCTTCTAGCAACCTAGCTAATGTCTCCAATTTACCTATTTGCGCACCGTATACGTCAGTAGCTTCCGAAAGTGCCTTTTTCAAAGCTCTCATAGCAGCACTAATTCCTCCTAAAGTCTTTATAAAGTTGATAAATTCCTTTGACTGCAACAACCCTATCAGTATCTGAACAGCTAGAAGCACGCCACCAATTCCCATTAGTGATTTCTTCAGTTCCCCAAAGGCAGTAGTTATACTCCCTGTTGTCTGTACAAAACTACCTCCTAAAGATACTAGTTGGGATAAGTTATTCGCTATAGCCGTAAATCCATATGAAGCATCAGATGCAAGTCGACCAGTCTCCATTAATATGGCATTATTCAGTCCAGATTGAGTCCTGAATTGCTTTGTGGCTGAACCTGCTCCTTTGGTAGACATTTCATATACAGCAGCAATCTTACCTGCGTTCTGCATTTCGTAGTTCAGCTTCTTCTGCTGTGCAGCAGCTAATTTTTGCTCACCCCTTAATGATGCCTGCTCAAATTTATTTTTATTGCTTTGCTTCGCTAGTACTCCGAATGATTTACTAAGGTCATCAGTACCCTTTTTTAGATCGTTAACCCTAGCCTTAGCCTCGCCAGACTCAACATTTATGCTAATTAATATTTCTTGCGCCATAGTAAGTACGTTTTAGTGTTTGTTTAAGTTCCTTTGCGTCTTTAACCGCCTTATACTTGCCTTTGGCAATATCTATATTCTCTGACACCCCATACCAATCATCTGTATTGAGTAATTCTAGTATATTTTTTATCATTCTACGATTTCTTCTGCATTAAGGTTTATCAGTTCTAATGTTGACTTACCTGTGGTTAAATTTGTAGTTATAGAATTAATGCGATACACCACATCTTGTATCTTAAGCTGGTCATTCAATTTGTAATGAATTAAGAAACTAGGAGGTAAGTACGCCTCAAACTTAAATATTCTTTTGGATGGATCGAATACACTCTTAATGTAATCTCTGTAATATTTGGCGAATAAAGAATTATCTGTATATCCATCATCAACCGCAGTCCATTCATCTGGTTCTGAACCAAAGTTTATACTGTACTCGGCTGGAACAGCAGCCGTACTATCTTCATTTCTGTTTGAAGCCCTCCAATACCCAGTATATACACCTGCTGCATTAAAGTTTGGGTTACTGTAGTTAAAAGGATTTGCCGAAGCATCCACTTTGAGTCCGTAGAATAGTAATGGAGGCATTTTTGTTGAGGTGTACCCCCCTTTTGGAGGTTTAATATCGTTTAGGTCAGAATAGTCTGGGTCTTGTGGCGAAAAATCACCTCCTGCTGCAAAACCCCATTGTATATTTGTGTCAATTATTCTTTCATACTTCAACTTACCAAAAGGCAACTTAACCTCATATTTTTTACCTAGGAACAATGTTGGATATAACTTCTGAACTTCTAGTACTGAATCGCCAAAAGTTTTGCCAAACAAATTAGTGTGATTTTCCATTAGTAGTGTGTCTACTTCCTTAAACTTAAACTCTATTTCCGAAAATGGAAGAGAAGTATTTACTACGTGACTAGAAACATCTATATACTTACTAATATCAATTATTCCGTTAGATTGATTGTTCACAGCATCAGCGTAGTATTCATCTAGTGTTATGACCTTAATTACTGGAGTTGTTGAGTTATATTCAGGATCACTTTCATCATCAATATAGTAAGCTGTTAAGTTGAACATCTTAAACATTCCCGTTAAGAAATCTAAAATCTTCATATCAGGAAGATGCTCCCTTACTGATAAGGTTACGGTTGATGTAGCTATATTATCATAATTGGGTCCAGAATTATCATCAAAAGCCATATAAACGTCTCTAAGTAATCCTCCGAATGCAGGATCAAGAACCTCAACACTCACTTCAGTTCCAGCCATAGCATTCTTTGACGAAACCTCTACTTCATACACTAAGTCTGGATCACCTTCAGTTCTCGGAGTAAAGGAATAGTCTCCCTCGATATCATTAACTCCATCTATACTAAAAACAACTTGTCCTGTACTTTTATCTATTAGCTTTATGGAATATTTATCTTCTTGATATGCATCAGAGGCACTACCTTTGATTCTTATATTATAATATTGTTGACCAACATAAGAGCCCGTCTCCTGACCTATTCTTAATTCAGAACCAGATACTGTAAACCAAGGAATGTCCGCATTATCATCAGGGTGTTCAGCGTATTGACTTATAATTGTCTTGTATGCATATTCATCAGACCCTTCATCACCGAAAATATTACCAGCCGAATTGCTTAACCATAAGTACAAATTGGATATAGCTTCATTATGTTTAGAAAAGAAGTCTTTAGTGCCTTCCGAGTCGTTAGGTATTAGTGTTATACCATACTTAGACTCAATAGCCTTTATGATGTGGTATACCTTTATAGCAGGTTTTAGGTCGTGATTGGTAACACCCCTTTTCCTATATCTGTCCAGTCCACCAGGAAAACTAGAATCTATGTATAGATTTCCTTCAAAGTTAGCGTTATTGTCGTTAGCTAATGTGCTATCATAGAATAACCTCTTTTTCGATGTAATTAACGGGTATATGAGTGCTGAAGCATCCCCATCAACCTCTAGCCCATCGCCAACTAAGAAAGCTCCAACATCACCATAAGAATATTCGTGATTGAATGATTCTAAGTCTAAGGCAATCAGTTTATCATCGCCAAACAAATCGGTTAATGATACCGTATTTCCGAAGAAGGTAACATTATAGGTATGCGGAACATTGTTCTTCATATTAACGCCATTTAAGAATATCTTACCTTTCTTAAACAATAGGCTGTTTATATATATTTTAGCTTCGTGGCGCACCCTACCATCAAATCCACCAGATATATTGAAGTTATAGAAGTGCTTAAATATCTTATTGTTTTCAGCAGAGGCTGGTAAAGCAAAAGACTGACTGTAATCAGTAAACACTTTACTTATATCTTTAGCATCCTGAATCGAAGAAGTGACTTCAATACTCTCATCTTTGAACAGATCAATTCTTTGATCCTCTATATATATCTGTACTTCTCTCATTAACGAATGCTTTGTATAAATTCAGAATCCATCTCAAACTGTAGTTCGTAATTGATAAGTTTGTCGTCTCTTCTAGTTTTAAAATCTAGGGAGCTAGTTACTACACTTATCGGTATAGCTAAGTTAGCACCTGCATTAGTTGGGCTAAGTCTATAGTTATCGTGAATGTATACATACTCCGAAACTAGCAACTGTTTCAGAACCTCATTATAACTCTCATCTATAAAACCAGTATTCATTGTGATAGATTCTCTACCCTGATTCTCTAAGTATACTCTCTGGTGATCGGATATGTTATAAGAAGCTCCGTTTGCGCCAACTGAAAGAGTATTCTTTTTATACTGCTCTCTTTGCGAAGACATACTGTCTTTACGTTTGGCGAAGAACCATATATCTTGCATTACACCAAATTTATTTATAAAGGATACCTTATGTGGTATATTCTTGCATTCATCAATACACTTAACTTCAATGCTCTTTGAACCTCCACTAGCTGTAGAATACTGTATAGCGGTTATTCCATCTATAATTTCAGCAACATCTGTTGAGTCTTCTGGATTAGCAGCTAATGAAGCGGTCTTATCTATAGTTATAACGCTACCAGACGGATTAAGGTGTATGCTTTGGGCTACAGTATAAGGGCTAACGCTACCAGTCACCAAACCTCCTGCTTCAGCAGCATCAGCAGCGTAAGTAATTTGAGTTACACCGTCATCACCTCTAGTATAAAATGGTATTGTCAAAGGATGTCCGCAATAGTTATGCACAACTGTATTTGATATCAGCAAATCTTTAGATAGCTCTGGGTTTATTCCGTCTTCTAATTCGCCATAACCTCTAAACGCAATAGCATCTACTACATAGAAGTCCTCACTATCATCGTCATAAGTCCTAGTGACTTTATAATGCACCCATTTTGTCTGAACCAATGAATTGTAGTCGCCATTAAAAGATATAGTGACGTGATCCTTTATAAGTTCAGAAATCTCAAACACAATAGATGTCTCTGTGGATAACTTAGTTTTCGTTAATGTGTAGTTAGGTGTGTCTGGAATAGCCTCTATGCTGCCACCATAAACGTATAACTCTAACTTAGCTTTTGTTAATTCTGCCATATCGATCTATGTTAATTTTCATTATATATTGAGATATTCTGATCGTCATCAGTAGCATCTAAGGAAAATTCTCTGTCATTTAAGATATTACCAAATCGATCAAAGCTCTTTATTTTAAGAGATGATCTTACTAAATGGTTAATTTCTAGTGTAGTAGGCCCCTCATCAGTACCCTTGAAGTTTATATTAAACGTTTGGCTTGAATCAAAACCGCTATAGTATATACGCTCACCAAGACCGTCTAATAACATTCCCTCCTGATTTAACCTCGATACAAGTTGTACGTTTACCTGTCCTACTGGTATATTTCTGTATGTAGCGAATGCCTCGTCGTTGGTTCTGGTTGCATCTGTTACTGTTTCTATTCTGTGTCTCGAAATCCATATTTTATAAGCACCATTAAATTGATTACTGTCACCTATCCTTTGCTTAAACTCTATAGTGTTTGTATATCGATTTAAGTCACTCGAAGGTCTATATACTACGGTATGTCTCGCATCATCCCAATTTACTAAGTCAATAGAATTTAAGTGCTTCGCATAATCCTTAACTACAGGCTCTAATGCTGGTGTATAATTACCGAAAACAAAACTTTTATATTCCGATCTATCTGGGAATGTTAGCCAATCAGCATCTTGTCCGTTAAATTTGTTTGTAACGCTAGAAAGATGCTCGTCAGGTATAGTGCCTCTACCAATAGTCATAATAAATACACTATGCTGTCCACTATCTTCCGCTAAAGAAACAACTGCATTAGGACAATCTACAGCAAAGTTTACACTAGCTAAGTGTATTATAGGATGAAATATTTCCAACACCACAGTTTCTCCGTATGTATCTATATCCGACTGTGTGGAGGTGTATGTTATTGTTTGGTCGTTTCCATCTGGATTGGTTGCTATTGTTGTAGATGAAGGTGTTGGCGTTCCTACTGAATTTAACCAAACGGTATCGCTGTTTATCCATCCAGCCATAAACGTATAATCAGCTGGCATATTTCCTTTAATTCCTATCTTAGCATAGAAAGGAACTGTAATTCCAGTAAAATCTATATTATAATCACCAATTTGTTTTCCTACCGTTGAAATCTCATATCTATATATTCCAGTCTGAACACCTATATTTCTAGTGTCTCCACAACTAATTGTAGTAGTTGTAACTGTTGGCTCTGTTGGTTCTTCAAACGGTTCTTCTCCACCTCCTGTATCATCGCTTTCAACTCCGCCATCAGAAACAGGCTTAGTCACATTTACGAAGTATGGACTTCTTACATTTATTTTTCTTAACTCTTCTTCTGACGCCATTATACGAATTTTATTGTTTTACCTTTGAGGTCAAAGCCTGCCTCCTTTAGAATATCCTCCACAGACTCTTTTACATCCTCCACTACAGGAGCAACTACCTTTAGGTTTTTTAACTGTTCCTTTACGATTCTGTTTATGAATCCTGTTGGGCGAACTCCCTGATTTGCTATCTTTCGCTGAATTAACCTTGCTAGATTCTGTACCTTTGGAGTGCTGGTGCTTAGACCCTCCAGACTTTGTACTCCCCGAACTGACTTGTAGTTTACTGGCTTGCTTACTATCCATTGAGCTAATTCATTTACATTTACTGTTTTTGGTTGATTCTGTTCGTTTAACCCTATTTCCTCTAAATAATCTATACCAACAATGTCGATACCTAGTCCTGTTTCTGTTTGACTAGATAGCGTCCACTTAATACTATCTCTAGCAGCACCAGTATTGGTGATTCTAGGGTTAGCATACCCTTGTCTATCTGGTTGCGGTGTGTCCATCTCTCTTTTGAGTAATGAAACTAGCTTATCAGAATAGCTCTTTAGGTATGCGTTAGTATTTTTAGTTTTTATGGACATTGGCTTCCGTCTGCATTAATTAACGCCATATCATTATTTGGCATATTAATATTAACTGTCATAGACCATCCTGTTACTTTGTTTTCGAATCTATCTTCGAATAATTGTGCTGTAGGGTTGCCGTCTATCTCGTAGTTAGCATCATACATACCGCCTCTACGTAAAGAAGATTGGATACCGTTTATAACATTCAGTAGTGAATTGTGAATATCGTGAGTATTGTCTAAGCCTAGGTGTGGGTTATCTTTAGATAATTTATCATCTTTTTCATCATCAACAATATCCATAACAATTATATTCAAAGATACGGTCATAATGTATTCCTGAAATGTAATCGAAGATATGCCAACGTGGGCTAACGGAAATATTGTCTGCTTTGACAAATCCACCTCTAATAGATCGCCAAAAGTAACTGTATTGATCAAACTGCTGCCATCTAAGTAGGCGAATAGCTTATCGATTAAGTTGTAGTATGTTTTCATTGTTTATATTGTTTTCGTATCATTTTAGCTTCTAGTTCATTCTTCTCCTTCTCAAACGTTAGGAATGTTAGGCATTGGTGGAGTGAGACTTTCGTAACTTCATCAAATCTTCTGACATCTCCTTTAGCAAGCGCATAGACACTTTGATACCATCCCCACTTTTTTCCAAAGCCATCCTCACTTGAGATGTTAGTTCCTCTTTCTGAAGAGTCTTCTCCATAAAGTTCAGGGTAGTCGCTGACAACTCGATCCCTAAATGATAAAAAAAAAGCGTACAACTCATCACAACACTTAACGGCATTTCTTTCATCAACTCGTTTATTTCATCACTAGGGTCATATGGAGCAATAGTGTATCTTTCGCCCTTCCTAAAATTGACTGGACGGTATAGTACAGCCATAGCTTTATGCATATCATCCCAGTTTCCGAAGTAATTCTCTATATCGATATACTCACCTAAAGACATATCATCTAGTTTAGGAATGAATCCCATATCAACATCCAACAGTTTGAAGTGGCGAATAAGATCATAATCCTTCTCAAAAGCCATTTTAAGCACTCCTAAGAGACTTTCTATGTCTCGGTAAGGTATCTTATCCACTAGGTCGTATTCGATGCCGCAAAACGCCTCTATGAGCTTCTTGTTGATAAACTCTGCATCCTTTACCTCATCTTTACCCTTTATTGCGCCCAAATAATATTGGTACTGCCCTAAGGATATCTCATCTAAGCTGTCTGGTACGATTAACTTTACTTCTTCCATCTAAGTATTAACTGGTTTTAAGGTTTGTGTACTGAAGGTAACTTCCATCTGTAGTATATGCACCTCTATACATACTGTATACATACATAAAGTATTTATACATACTATATACATTAGTGTATATATACTGTATACTTGTATACTGTATGTATACTATATAAAAACTCTTAGTTATATTATATATACTATTATATATATATGTGCAAATATTGCAGTTGGAGATGTATCTATTTATTGTTGTCATAGTAGTGACAGTAGAATTCATAGATTTTTAAGTTAGCCTCCTGCTGGGTATAGGTTTTTGGCGATAAAGCTATTATTCCATTATTGTCGACAAATATCTTAACTAAGCCATCCTCGTAAGGATTCTTAATCTTAGTCACATTAACTCTGTAACTTTCTCTTCCTGATCTCCTCGATTCTGTATCCAGATACTCTTTGCCTAGATTTATGTGTATTTTAATGCCATTAGACAAACACCAATGCATACATTTATCCTGATCTTCCCTGTACATAGGTATACCACTCATCTTATTTCGCCTCTTAGCCATACACAAATATAGTCAATTACATTCACACCAGCAAATAGTTTTGCAGTTGGAAACTAAGTCCTGTGTAGAGAGTAGTATAATAAGGTATACTAAGTTACTTTTCCG
>DNBZ01000310.1 GCA_003484585.1 Bacteroidota bacterium
TACTTCAGAGGTGGTGAAAGTAGCTGTAAATTCATTGCTCACGGTAGGAGGGGGCAGTTGTATATACACCGTAGGATTTACATTATCTATGTAGATGGCATAGTCCTCACTTTGGCCATAGCTTAATGTGCCACATGGGGAACTCACATTGGCATAATCTGATACTACGCGTAGTCGTATAAACTTATTGACCACTGGTGGAGAAGCAAGCGTAGTAAAGGTGAAAGATCTACGAGATAAGCCACTATTAATACTTCCTACAAGTTCATTAGCATCTAGAAAATCGCCATCATCATTGTAGTCTATATATACTTTTGAATTTTCGTTATAACTGTTGCCATTGGTTACCCAAGCGGTATATGTTGTATTGGTTTTTAGTGCAGTATTACTAGCACATGAAAAATCTTCGTAAGATGCTTTTCCAGTACTAGATGCATTGGAGATTGTATTTAGCTCAAATTTATATATACCAATGGTGTAACCGCCCAGCAGATTAGTGCTTGTGGTACAAGTAGCATCTACGGTCATGGGTGAATATATATAGTTTTTGGTTTCTATATCCGTACCTAAGCTATTGTAAACATTCAGGGATATAAAATAAATACCTGATGTGATAAATTTTATTTCGGCTCTAGAAGATGAGGAGTCTGTTCCATTGACATACTCCCAACCCGTAGCTGGACTTATTTGCCATTTTCTTCCTAGTGGAGAGCCATATGAGTTGTCTACGGCTATTATAGTATTGACACAGGATTGTGAGCTTGCCGTATTAATAGTAAAATCTGCAGTAGGTGATACCGATGAGTTTTTAAATAAATCTGTTTGCCAAATGCCTCTTCCCCAGGTAGATATGTGTAGACGACCATTTGCATTGGCATCATTCATGATTTCCATATCGGTAATCTTAGAGATAGTAGGTAGTCCCTGTGAAAAGGAAATCCAGTTACTTAAATATCGATTACGGTAGTATACCCCAAACGCATTGCAAGCGTACATGCTAGAGTCATATGCATTAGGATCTAGTAGTAACTTGATGATATTAATGGCAGGTAAGTTCTTGGTTATTTCTGTCCAAGTACTCCCTTTATTGTGCGATACCAAAATACGAGATTGCGTGGTTACTACGTAGATGGCATTAGAGTCAGAAGTAGATGTTTCTACTTGTCTTATTTGCTCACCACTATTATAAGGAAAAGAGGTGAGTTTGGTAAAAGTAGGTGAGGTAGCATTTATATCTACACTAAGATACAAAGCCTGTGGCCTGAATGCAGCATAAAAAGTACCGCTAGAAGACTTCGCATAGCTCATGCCCACTTCATCAGTGGTGCCAGAAAAATTAGAAATTTTGGTCCAGCTAACCGCCGTAGTAGGGCTAGCTCTCAGGTTTTGTGTTCTGTAAATATCCGTAGTAGCTTCGAACATTACGTTGCTATCATTTGGATGTACGGTATACAAACCTCCACTACCATTTATACTTCCTGTAGCACGTGTTTCTATGTTTCTTTTAATACCTCCATTTTCATACACTATATCTTTGTCAAAAGCATCAAAAGCAAAGTCGCCTCCCCAGTCACCGCCTCGTACCGTGCTAAACTGTTTGTCTACTGCCACATCCATTCCATTGTCTTGCAGGCCACCTAGTATGTTGTCTTTATATAGACCGCTACTCCCCATTTTATAAAATTCTGAGGCACTAAGTCCGTCTTCCATAGTAGTCCAAGTGTCCCCACCATTGGTTGTTAGATCTATGCCGCCATCGTGGTATACGTATAGCTTTTTAGGATTAAAGGGAGAAAAAAGAAAGCCATGTTTATCTGCGTGTACACCATAGGCCCACGGTGAATTTAAGTTAAATGTAGCACCTCCATTGGTAGATTTCCAAAGAGTGATAGCACCCACGTATAGCACATCTGCATCGTTTGGATCACTTTTTATTGCAAGGTTGTATGCTCCTTGTCCGTTCATAGTGCTTCCGTCACTTGCGTAACCCAGTATGTTTGGGGTATCTACCATTAAGGTAAATGAAGCTCCGTTATTGGTAGATTTATATACTCCGCCAAAAGGACTAGAACCACCTTTCCATACTACACAAAACAGTTTAGAAGTATCTTTAGGACAAGTAGCTATTTTAATGCCTGCACAGGTAATATTACTATTAACGTCTGACGCTATCCAACTGTCGCCATTATTATGCGAGCGATAGAAGGTAGTATTGGATGCTGCATATAGGATATTGCTATCCCCTGGCTGATAGTGTAAGTCCCTATAGCTTACGTTTACGGTGGTTTTCTTAGTCCAAGTAGATCCTGCGTTCGTAGTTTTGTATATACCATCTGAGCAAGCTGCCACTAGAGTAGTGGTATCGCCGGGTGTCATTCGTACGTATGAGACTAGTTTATTGCCTATGCCACTAGTAGACTGAAACCACGTGTCTCCGCCATCTGTTGTTTTCCATATTCCCAAACCACCTCGGTAGCCATAGTTAGCATCTCCAGTTCCTAGATACATTACATCTGTATTTACTGGGTTAATGGCCATTGAAGCACAATAGGTATTGGGTAGTAGATCACTTATAGGTTTCCAAGTGACTCCCTCATTAGCCGTTTTGAAAACACCCCCAGAAGAGGTGATAGCAAATAGTGTGTTACTGTCAGTAGGGTGGTATACCATGTGAGATACCCTGCCCATACCTGTGGTTT
>DNBZ01000306.1 GCA_003484585.1 Bacteroidota bacterium
AACTTACGGCACGTCTCGTCCATCTCTTGCACTATTCCTACGATCACAGATTGATCCATGTTCAGAGACATCTCTTCACAGGCTTCGTGTAATTTGTTGGCCTCGTCTACTACCTTAAATTTAATTTTCTTCTTTAGCTCTTTGTACCACAGGTTTTTAGCTATGGACATTACATAAGTGCTTAGTTTTACCTGAAGCAAAAAATTCGGTTTATTTATGTTTTTCCAAACGGCAATAACGGTATCCTGTAGTATGTCGTCTACTGCATCTTCGGATCCGCTATTTTTAAGTACAAAGTTTTTTACCATCCTAAGGTGATTTTCATACAAGTATTTGAGCATTTGCTCATCTCCTTGCTCTATTCTCTCAATGACGATATGGTCTGTTACTTTACCTATACCGAACATTTTGTAGATAGTTAATACCGCTTAATCGAGTTTGGTAAATGAAGTGTAGCGATATGTTTGTTTCTGCCGTTAAATACATACCTTAGCGAAGGTTAGTTGCCTGCAAATTTAATGAAATTTTACAGTGTTTATAAACTATACTGTCAGGTGAGTGTTGGAATGAAATTTGATAAATTAAGATTAATAATAAATGGATAATAAAATGAATATTAAAAACGTATTAGTAGTTTTGGGCATTGCTTTTCTAGGAGGGGTAGTGGCCTTAGGAGTAAATGGGATGTTTAGTGACGATGTCCCCACACAGGGATTTGCCCAGCATGAAAATGCCAAATTTACATTGGCTGAAAAATTGACAGATGTACCGAGTGTCAATTTTGTATCTGTAGCAGAAGTGGCTACGCCAGCGGTAGTGCATATTAAAACTACAATGAAAACCAGATCGAGTAACGGACCCTCTAATCCACTAGAAGATTTTTTTGGACCAGGGTTTAGACAGCCTAATGCAGGGCCACAGCAAGCTACGGGTTCTGGTGTTATCATAAAAAAGAATGGATATATAGTAACGAATAATCACGTGGTAGATAATGCGAGTAAGGTTGAAGTAGTTTTGGACGATAAACGTACGTACATAGCAGAGATAGTGGGTACAGATCCAGAGACAGATCTTGCCTTGCTCAAAATAGAAGAGGATAACTTGGCGTACCTCAACCTAGGAAATAGCGATGAGTTAAAAATAGGGGAATGGGTGGTTGCCGTAGGAAATCCTTTTAATCTTACAAGTACTGTGACTGCTGGTATAGTGAGTGCCAAAGGTAGAAATATCAATCTCTTAAGACAAAGAGGTGGAGAGTATGCCATAGAAAATTTCATACAAACTGACGCAGCGGTAAATCCGGGTAATAGTGGAGGAGCACTTGTGAATACGAGTGGAGAATTGATTGGTATCAATACGGCTATTGCTTCTCAAACAGGGTCGTACTCAGGTTATTCTTTTGCTATCCCTATTAATTTAGCTAAAAAGATAATAGGGGATCTCAAGGAGTATGGTGAGGTGAAAAGAGCAATCTTGGGAGTTAGAATTCAAGATATCACACAAGAGTTGGCGGATGAGAAGGGATTGACAGATTTGGATGGTGTGTATATACCTGCGGTAAGTGAAGGTGGGAGTGCAGAGAAAGCAGGAATAAAAGAAGGTGATGTAATCGTAAAAATAGCGGATGTGCGTGTGAGCAAGTCTTCAGGTCTTCAGCAGCAGATAAGTAAGTATAGCCCTGGCGATAAGGTAGTGGTGACTCTGATACGTGATGGTAAAGAAAAGGTGGTGAATGCTACATTATTATCTAAGGATGGTGCAGACGAAATATCTGCTGTGGTGAAACGAAAGGAGACTATGGTACTTGGTGCTGAGATTGAAAATTTGAGTAGAGACGAACGCTTAAAGCTCAAAATAAAGAATGGTGTGAAAATCGCCAAGCTCGGAAATGGTGTGATGAAAAGAAATGGAATTCTAAGTGGTTTTGTGATAACGCATATTGATAAATCTCCTATGTATACTACCTCAGATGTAGAAAATGCATTGAAAGATAAATTGGGTGCTGTGCTCATCGAAGGTGTGACCTCCGACGGGAGTAAAGAAGCGTATGCTATTCGTTTAGAGTAATAGTCAATGGATCGAATCGTTGCATTGCAATGATTCTCCGAAATGGTGAACTCTGTTTAAGATATTGATGGTAATGAAGTAATCTCCACTACTTCGGTAGTTCCAGTTTGTTATTCTGCGTGAGCCCCCTTTGTATAGACCGCAAAATTTTGTCATTGGATAAAATATAGCGGTAGCATAATTAGAGTTTAAAATAGCTTCAGGCTAGGTGCGTGTGATTTTTGGAGTGCAACTTTTCTACACCTCAAACCCGTTCCAAGTTTCAAACTTCCATATCTCGAGCACTTGGTCTACGTGCAGAATATACGGAGCGTAAGCACTATTGGTACTCACTAGGGTGATACTGTGGTCGCCCTTTATTTTGTTGTATAGTCGTTTGAAAACGATACCCTCGTCTTTGGTTACTACTATATAATTATCTCCGTCTTTTATATCGTTCCAGTCTTGTAGGTAGCTGGCCGTTACCCAAGAGCCTTCGCTCACTGGTGGCATACTGTCTCCTTTTATCTGAAAACTGCGATAGGTTCTATTTTTAGGTAAAAAAGGAAGTTTAAACTTAGGTAAATCTTTGATGAACTCTGGATCAGAATATCCGCCTGTATATCCAGCTTGGGCTTTCATACTCACTATCTCTATATTTTCATCTTCATTTGCATCTACACTTACGGTGAGTAGTCGTAGTTTTCTGCCGCGTACATCTGCCTCGCTGCCCTTTAGTATTTGCGAGAGCTTAAAATGAGTAAGTTTAGATAGGTCGTGACGTACAAGACCATCTAGTGTCACGTTAAAATAGTCTGCAATGTCTATTTGTATATCGAACGGTGGTTGTACTCCTCTTTCGTAACTATTTAGTTTAGAGCGAGATAAACCTAATGAGTCTGCTAAATCTTGTTGAGAGTGGCCTTTCTTGGTGCGGAGCAATTTGATGTTTTTGTCGAAATACATAAGAATGCAAATATATAATAAAAGATTATAATATTATCAAATTATAGATAATTATATTATCAACGGCTTTTTTATTTAAACTCTTGTGGAATCTTGATACAGGTGTTTTTTAGTTAAATTATAGTCTGAATGATTTTGCCTAAAAAGAGTCACTAATTAGTTTACGATTCAGCTTTCATAAATATCGACGGATTATTAATTCTATGTGTATGTATTCTTTTAGAAATCAATACCTTTGCGTACAATCAGCATAAGCACGTAACAAGTAGAAATACAGTGGGAATTTTTAATTTTTTAACTCAAGAACTAGCCATCGATTTAGGGACGGCAAATACACTAATTATTTATAAGGATAAGTTAGTAGTAGACGAGCCATCAATAATAGCGAGAAATCGTAGAACGGGTGAGGTATTGGCTATAGGTACCGAAGCGCAAAAGATGCACGGTAAAACGCATGAAGACATTAAAACCATACGCCCATTAAAAGATGGTGTGATAGCTGAT
>DNBZ01000238.1 GCA_003484585.1 Bacteroidota bacterium
AGGGTTTACTAGATTTTTTCAAGGATTCGCACATTGCTCTAGTAAGGTGATAGGTAGATGCCAGATTAGTGTTCACCTGTATCTCAAAGTTGCCATCCTCCTCTTCTAATATTTTCCCAGGTAAAAAGACACCTACATTATTCACTAGAATATCAATACTAGATTCTTTTGAGAGTATTGTTTTAGCAAATTTTTGTACGGCTTTTTTGTCGCTCATATCTGCTTTTATTTGAATTAGATTCTCGTGATTAAAAGTAGGGTCAAGGGTTCGAGCACAGGTGTATACCTTAAACCCATTTTGTAAAAGTTGATTACATATTGCTTTACCTATTCCCTTTGTTCCTCCGGATACTACTGCTACTGACATATTTTAAGAAACAAATGTAATTAGATTTAGGCTCAAAGTTTATGTGTAGTATTGTTTTTAACAAAGTGTGGACTACTTATATGGACGCCTTATAAGATGGATGTATATTTACCGCCGAAATGAACTTTTTCTCTCAATTTGGCTTGTATCTCATCTTTTTAAAAGGGATGTTTTCTAAACCAGAAAAGTTAAGTGTTTATATAGATAGAACTATCACAGAAATGAATAACATTGGTGTAGGGTCACTCACCATTGTGATTATTATTGCCATTTTTCAAGGTGCAGTTACTACTCTACAAATAGCTTATCAGCTTATATCGCCACTTATAGCTAAGCCTGTTATAGGTTCTATAGTGAGTGACTCTAGTATGCTAGAACTAGCACCTACTATCACCTGCCTTGTTTTGGCTGGTAAAGTAGGATCACACATAGCCTCAGAAATAGGGACTATGCGAGTTAGCGAACAGATAGATGCATTAGAAGTAATGGGTATTAACTCAAGTGGATATCTGGCATTGCCTAAGATAGTAGCTGGTCTAATTATGATTCCTATGCTAGTTATTATTTCTATCTTTCTAAGCAATTTAGGAGGTGTGCTGGCTGGTGAAGCATCGGGCATACTTACTTCAGAAGAATACTTGCAAGGAGCACGAGAGTCCTTTTTACCGTACAACTTATTTTTTGCTTTAGTGAAGGCATTTACATACGCATTTATAATAACTACGGTTTCTAGTTTTCAAGGCTATACCACTAATGGTGGAGCACTGGAAGTAGGTGCTAGTAGTACTAAAGCAGTAGTATATAGTGCAGTTGCTATTTTGTTTTCAGATTATTTATTAGCTCAGTTATTACTATGATAGAATTAAAGGACGTACGAAAGTCATTTAACGGAGTTGAAGTTTTGAAGGGGATTTCTACCAAATTTGAAACCGGGAAAGTAAACTTGGTAATAGGAAGTAGTGGGCACGGCAAAAGTGTGATGATGAAATGCATGGTGGGCTTGCTAAATCCTACTTCTGGTAATGTATTCTATGATGATAGAGATTTCACCAACTTAGAGTATTTTGAGTTGAGAGAAGTTAGAAAGGAAATAGGTATGCTATTTCAAGGTACCGCACTTTTTGATTCACTTACTGTAGAGGAGAATGTAGAGTTTACCTTAAAAATGTTCACCAAAATGACCAAGGCCGAAAGACGTGATAGAGTGGACTTCTGTCTAGAGCAAGTAAACATGGCAGGCATTAATGATAAATTTCCGGCAGAAATAAGTGGAGGTATGCAAAAACGAGTAGGTATAGCTAGGGCTATTGCGTTAGATATTAAATACTTATTTTGTGATGAGCCAAACTCTGGCTTAGATCCCGTCACCTCAAGACTAATAGATGAGTTACTACAAGGTATTACGGAAGAATTTAATATAACGACCATCATTAATACGCATGATATGAAATCTGTATTTGACATAGGCGATGATGTAATCTTTATTTACGAGGGTACTAATGGGTGGTCTGGTAAGGTTAAGGATATAAAACATTCTGACAATGAAACTCTTAAGCGATTTATACAAGCATCTCAGTTCGATTAAATATTTACTAAAAACACAAAATTACATGAAGAAAATAGTAGCATTAGCTCTTATTATAGGGCTGTTTTCCTTTAAGCATACTAGTGATGAAGAAGGGATATTTACCATGAGTCATCTTAGTAAGCTAGATCTAAAGAAAGCTGGCTTAGAAATAGAAGTAGACGAAATATATAATGAGTCCAAACCTGCTTTGGTCAATGCTCTTGTCCGTTTAGGAGGGTGTACAGGCTCCTTTATATCTGACCAAGGTCTTATAATTACGAATCATCATTGTGTATTTAGTTCGGTAGCACAAGTCAGTACGGCAGAGAGTAACTATCTGAAAAATGGTTTCTATGCAGATAGTGAAGATAAAGAAATAAAGACTTCTCTACCTTGTAAAATAACGCAGTCGTACAGCGACGTTTCAGAAGCAATATTAAGTGCTCTACCCAAAGGTGTAAGTGCATTAGATAAAAAATCTCTAATACAAACGAATATAAAAGCTCTAGAGGAAAAAGAACAAAAGAAGTATCCTAACCTAGTGATAGAGATATCAGAAATGCTAGTGGGTAAGTCATATACTCTTTTTAGATATAAATTTCTGGATGATGTACGACTAGTCTATGTGCCGCCTAAAAATATTGGTAAGTTTGGGGGTGAAACAGATAACTGGGAGTGGCCTAGACATAATGGCGATTTTTCGATAGTTAGAGCGTACGAAAATGGCGTTCCTTATAAACCAGAGTCCCATTTAGAAGTGAATCCTGCCGGTACTAAAGAAGGAGATTTTACCTTTATACTAGGATATCCGGGTAGAACCTACCGCAACCAAACAGCTCAGTTTTATGACTATCAAAACAACTTTGTGCTTCCCATTATTGCAGATTGGTTCGATTATAGAATCGACGCTATGAATAAATATGTGGGTGACGATGTAGATCTGCAGCTTAAGTATAGTGGCACTCTAGCCAGTCTAAGTAATGTGACTAAAAATTTCAAAGGGAAAATGCAGGGCTTACAACGTACAGATGTGATAGCACAGGCTTACAAGGATCAAAAGTCTCTACAAGATTATGCTCAAAAAAATCCTGATAAGAACTATTACTTGCCACTATTTGCAAAAAACGATGCACTTTATAAAAGGAAATTTGAATTAAGTAGAGATTACCTTTACTTGAATCAGTTTTATGGAACTACCGTTTTTAACACTGCATCTACTATAGCACTATACGGAAGCAGAATAAGCCAACTAAAAGGAGAAGAACGCAATACTTTTTTAAGTGAGAATAAAGAATCTGTACTAAAAAAACTCAATGCATATAGAGGGGTTTTAGGCAAAGAAGAAATGGAGCAAGATCTATTTGCAGAGTTATACTATAGG
>DNBZ01000056.1 GCA_003484585.1 Bacteroidota bacterium
AGGTATAAGATCGTATGGATCGTCAGGATTCTCAGGGTTTGGAATCATCACTGTAGTTTCTATACTTATCTCCTTGCTGATATCTTCAGGAGTTTTGATAGAAGTAAGTGAATCATTAGCATAAGCGGTTAGTTCACCGTTCATTGCTGAATTCCAAATAATCAAATAAAAAGGATTACGAGGCCAATGCATTACCTTGTTTTGCTTCTCACGCACATCGATTACTCGGTGTATTCGCTTGCTCCACTTTACGTTAGCTTCTCTAATATAGCGATAAGGAACAGCTTTACGCTCTTTTACAGCGGTGTGAGGATATGTAAAGTCCTCAAATTTGCTCACTTGTGCATTTGCCGCCGTAGCTGCAATAAGCAAGGTCATAAATATAACAAGTGTTTTCTTCATATCTCTATTTCTTTTCAATCTACTTCGCAAAAATAACGAATTATTATTCAATAAATTATCTTATTGTAATGATAATTGGAGCAAGGTTCGCTTTAAAGCCATACTTAGCCTCTGTAGCACGTATACCTTCTATTATTATTCTATCACCACCAGATGCACCACGAATCATTCCTTTCATCTGACTTGTAAGGGCTCCACTACTAGAAGTAGCCATCTTTGGTGGTTTCCTTTGGTATGCCATTATCATTTTAAAACTTTGTACTCTATAGGTAAGATCATAAGCAAAACCTGCTCCCATAGTAGCTACTATAGAAGGCTGTGCACTTACAGCAGCTTTACCTTTAGGCAAACCGTCGTTTGGTATACCACCTAACTGTGCGGTAGGTTGTGGTAAACTTCTAACTCTAAATTTTTGAGATCCAACAGTTTTTCTTTTACCATCTCTAGTAATAGAAGCTGAAATTGTAACTTCTCTACTTGTGCTGCTTGGCACTGTGGCATTGTATAATCCGCCACCTTTAGATACAAGCTTTATACCTGGTGCAGAAATTTGCACATCCTTAGCACTAAATCCGGGTACAGATATAGACATAGGGTTATTTATTCCTTTGTAAAGAAGATTCATTTCAGTGGCAGCAATAGTAGCAGCTGGCTTAAATACCTGAAACTCATTTTCGAAAGGGAACTCTTGTAAACCTTCTGGGCCCTGTATTGCTATCATTCCACTGAAAGTTTTCATACCAACACCAGAAGCTCTTTGTGTGTATTTACCTACACCACCTTCTTGGTCAATCTCAGTTCCACCTACTTTTATAGATGGATCACCTTTTGAGTTAGATGCTACAAGTAATATGTCAGCCTCATAGTTTTCGCCTTCCATCACATAATTAGATTTCGCAAGAACTTTAGCTTCTAGCTTATCAAATTTATAATCTGTGGCGTCTACTCTAGATGCTAATTTTTCTAAAACATCTGATTCCAATGATTTAGCATCATTTCTTATTCTAGAGAAAATCGCCATGACTCCAGCAGCAGGTACATGTACAAGGTTCTCGTCTACCCAAGTTGCTTTATTTACGCCGTCGGATTTAGGCTCATTTGCCCAAAGTTGACAGGCAGATTTCGCATCTTCATAAACTTCATTATCCCTAATATTATAACCTGTGTCACTAGGATCTGGCTTCAATATAGAAAGTAGTGTTTCTCTTGTTTTGTTTATTTCAGCTTGTAGTTCTACTCCATGATTTAAGTTACCGGAACCGAAATAGTTAGCATGCTTCTCCATTTGATCTGCAGCTACCATTTCTCCTTCTTCTGTACGTGCATCTACACCTCCATAAAGATCCTCTATAGTTTTTTGTGTTTTATCGATATAAGAAATAAAACCATCTGCAATTTTCTGAGCTTCAAGAGCTCTATCCATATATGGTTTAGTTTTTCCTGGCTTTTCATCCATTTGTTTCTGTAATGCGCCTAACGTCGTAGTATTCTTACGATCTATCGCGTCTGCTGCATTGTTAAAACTTTGTTCAAATAAATGAAAAGACTTTAGTATTTCCTTAGAAACGTTAAGGGCAAGAAGAGCCATTAGTACTAAGTACATCATGTTAATCATCTTCTGCCGTGGGGACATTTTTCCTCCAGCCATAATTATTTAATTTTTAGTTAAGTTAAGTTTAGAGATTATGAATTAGGACGCATTGCATTCAACATACCACCGTATACTTTATTCAAGTTTTGGATGTTTTGGTCAAAACTTACTAAGCTATCGTTTAAGGTTGCATTAATACTAGTAACTTTTGTAGTTGTTTCTTTGAATGACTCTGTTGTTTCTGTTAAACTATCCAAAGCTGAAACAGCTCTTCCATAAGAAGAATTCATTCCTTTTATTTGCTCATTAGCTAGGCTTACATTGTCTGCATATTCTTTGGTAGCAACACTTGCTCCAGATAAATCTGCCATAGAACTAACACTTGTAGAAAGAGACTTCATACCTAAACCTAAACCTTCTATCAATTCTGGTCCTATTTTAGCTTCAGATAACATTTTATCTAATTGTTGAGAAACGGTCCCCCCCTGTTCAAGAGAAGCTTTATCTCCTTCCATTCCTGCTAATTCTGGATAGACAAGACTCCAATCCCATTCTTCGTGTATTGGTTCAAATGCTGATATAGCAAATATAACTGCCTCTACACCCATACCTACAATAAGCATAATGTCAGCACCAGGATAATGTTGTATCTTAAATAACGCTCCAAGGATAACTACTGCCGCACCTAGACCGTAAGCTTTTGCCATTACATTTTTGCCTGTTTTTGATTCAAAGAAACTTGCCATAATTTTTAGTTTTAATTTTTAATTTTTGTTAAATGTTATTGTAAATAATTTCGTCAAATATATAAACGTATTTGATATTACATTAGTATCGGAATGTCAAATTATTCCTAAACTAATATTTTTTGGTGTGTTTGAGATAATGCGAAGTAGAAATTATCTACTGTCGTTTGCAGATCTACCGATATAAGACTGTACACATCTGAATCCAACGTAAGATTTAGATGTATCCTGATACTCATAAGCACGAGAACCATTTTGGATAAAGTACGCTACATCTTTCCAACTACCGCCTCTTGTTACTTTTCTTTTAAGTGTAAGTGGGCCGTCATCGTCAGCTGTTACTTGATAGTCAGAGTTCATATCGTGTGTAAATTGATGACTTGACTCATCATATGCAGAAATAGTCCATTCTGAAACATTACCTGCCATATTATACAAACCGTAATCATTAGGAAAGTATGAATCTGCTCTCACTGGATAGAATCCTCCATCAGCCATATAGTTACCTCTGTTTGGTTTAAAGTTGGCTAATAAACATCCTTTACTATTTCTAGTGTAAGGACCACCCCAAGGATACATGTTATTATCACGTCCACCTCTTGCTGCAAATTCCCATTCGAACTCAGTAGG
>DNBZ01000029.1 GCA_003484585.1 Bacteroidota bacterium
ATAGTAGAAATAGTGCAAGAGATGGACGAGACTTGCCGTAAGCTGTTAACCTACTTTTACTTCGATGGATTTAATAATAAAGTAATAGCAGAGAAGCTAAATTTTGCTAACACAGACACAGTAAAGAGTAAGAAATATCAATGTTTCAAAAAACTACAAGCTACTGTTCTTAAATCATATAAAAAGGAGGACTTGCTATAATGGTAGATGAAAAAACATATCATTTAATTAATGATTACCTAAACGGTGATTTGCAAGGTACCACGCTAGATATTTTTAAAAGCAGACTAAAATCTGACAAAGGCTTGCGTAAAGCAGTCTCGGAACAAAAGGCAATAATCGCAGCTCTAAACACAGTAAGAGAGCAAGAACTAAGAGATGTACTCAAAAGCGACACCAAAAAAGCGAAGGTAATAGCCATAGGCCCATATCTCAAAACGGCCAGCTTAGCCGCTGCTGCCATAGCTATACTTGTGGTGGCCTTCTTTAGTATAAGACCCTACATCACAGACAGTGCCGATACCAATACAGCTCAGGAAAGCAAAGCTAAACCACAACAGACTTTGGAGAAACCAGAGCCCATAACTGAAGACAGCATTCTAATAGCAGATAATCCTGCAATAGAAACTACCACCATAGACACTCAAACTCTTGCCTTATTAGAAACCATTCCTTTAGTAGAAAAAATGCTAGAGGAAGAGGAAGACGTTATAGAAGACAGTGAGACACTAGAAGAAAACGACATCTCTGAGATGGAACTAGAAAATGAAGTGGCACCTAAAAAATCTACGGCTACGCCTACCAGCACTACTGCAGATTTAGACGTGGTGGTAAAATCTGACCAGCTACTCACATCTCAAAGATTTGTAGTGACTACCATTAGTCCTATTTTCAAAAAAGAAAACAAAGATGTATTGCAAAATGATGCTACGGAATCATCTGCTAGAGACGTCAAAATAAATAAAAGTAAAGAAGACGCAGATGCTCCAGAAGCAGAAGAAGATAAGGTAGCTTACAAAAATAGATCCATAAGCGTAGAACACTGGAATAGTGTAGTAAACTATACAGGCTATAAGTATACCGGACAAAAAGTACAGCTCTATGGAATAGACCAAAAAGCTGTATTGAAATTTAAAGAACTAGACAATAGACTGTACTTACAAATAAAAGGTACACAGTATTTTCTAGAACAAAATAACAAATACAATAGACTGGTAGAAGTAATTAACCCTACCCTATTAAAAGTACTAAATGAGTAAAACACTTACATTTTATAAATACCAAGGAACGGGTAACGATTTCATAATCACTACCGACACAGCGGAACTCTCTACAGAACAAATCACTACCCTATGTGATCGAAAATTTGGCATAGGTGCAGATGGTCTTATTCTAATGAAGCAAGAAAGCACATTGGACTTTGATATGATGTACTACAATGCTGACGGCTCAGAAAGTTTCTGTGGTAATGGCAGTAGATGTGCCGTAATGCTGGCCCACAAACTAGGCTGGATAAAAGAATCTTGTGAGTTTAATAGTAACGATGGAGCACACTCTGCATTACTAGAAGACAATGAAGTGCAACTCAAAATGCACGATGTAGATATGATACTGGTAGAAGACGATGGCTATATGCTCAATACAGGCTCGCCACATTATGTTGCCTACACAGAAGAGATAGAATTACTAGATATAGTACCCGCTGCACACGCTGTGCGATATAGCGACCGTTTCAAAGAAACGGGTATCAATGTAAATTTCTTGGAAAGTAAAAATGGCATATTACATATACGCACGTACGAGCGTGGCGTAGAAGACGAAACCTTGAGCTGCGGCACAGGTGCCACAGCAGCAGCTATAGTAAACTACCTAGAGACAGAAAGTAGCCATAAACGATTTTCGCAAAAACTAAAGACTAAGGGCGGTACGCTTACCGTTACTTTTGAGAAAAAGAGCACCACATTTGAAAACATATATTTATGTGGACCTGCTACTTTGGTTTTTGAAGGTAAAATCGAATTATGATCAAATGGCTTAAGCGAATATTCTACTCAGGAGTAGCTCTACTCCTACTTGTATTATTACTCAATTACAAAGTAAAACACGATGTAAAAGAGTCCATGTACGACAACATTACAGAAACACCATCTAAAAAAGTAGGCCTACTACTAGGTACAGCCAAATACGTAAAAGACGGTTGGATAAACCTATACTATAAGCATAGAATAACTGCCGCAGTAGAACTGTATAAGGCAGGTAAAATAGAGTATATACTCATAAGCGGAGACAATGGCCGCGAGAGCTACGATGAGCCTACTCTGATGAAAGAAGATCTAATGGCCGCAGGCATTCCCGAAAGTGCTATCTACTTAGACTATGCCGGTTTCAGAACGCTAGACTCCGTAGTGCGGTGCAAGAGAATCTTTGGTGAGTTAGATATACTCGTTATCTCTCAGCAGTTTCATAATGAGCGTGCTGTGTATATAGCTAGAGCAAAAGGGATACAAGCTATAGGCTACAATGCCCAAGATGTAAATGCCAAATATGGTTTCAAAACGCGTATAAGAGAATACCTAGCCCGTACTAAAATGTTTCTAGATCTCTGGTTTGGTAAAGAACCCAAATTTCTAGGGGAAAAGATTCAAATAGGGTGAAAATCTAAACACCTCTTTTTTAATACTGCAACACATTTCAAAATAAGTCTATACTTGAGCATCGCTATATAAGAATTTTAAATAAAGACTACAGAAACCCGGCATAAGTGGCAGCAGACTATCAGCCTGTCAATTGCTTTCACCCGAGGCTTTGCCGAACAGATGAAAACCAATTAAAACATACAAGATTGGATAAATTGTATTTTAGCAGCACGTCTGCAATAAACACAGCAATTTCATAGGCAAAATACCTTAAAGGTGAATTTGTAGGTTAGGAAGCAAAATTCGCCTCTTTTTTACTTCATATTCACATCTAAAGCATCTCTAAGAGCATTGCCTAAGAAGTTAAATGACATTACCAAAAGCATAATACATATGCCTGGTATGATGGCGAGATACGCCGCATCGAATACGATGTAGTTATAATGTTCCTTAATCATACTCCCCCAACTAGGAGTAGGTGGTTGTACTCCGAGTCCTAAGAAACTAAGACCAGCCTCTAGTAATATAGCACTTGCAAAGTTAGCTGCACATACTACTATAATGGGAGCCATAATATTGGGCAGAATATGCTTGAATAAGATGCGAACATTGCCAAAACCCAATACCTGAGCTGCTTGAATGTATTCCATCTCTTTGATTTGTAATACCTGACCACGCACTATACGAGCCAGCTCTACCCACATACTTAGTCCTATGGCTAGAAACACTTGATACAGTCCCTTCTCTTGAAAAGCAAAACTAATCGCTATGGCTATGAGTAAACTGGGTAAGCTCCACACCACATTAATAAGCCATAGTATAAAACTATCTACCTTGCCTCCAAAGTACCCCGCTAGTAAGCCTAAAGTAGTGCCTATGAGTAAGGTGATAAGTACAGACATAAAACCTACTAGCAGCGAAATGCGAGCTCCTATAATAACTCTACTGAGTACATCTCTGCCATATCTATCTGTTCCCAAGTAGTAGTTCCTTGTCTCTATATTATTTTTTAACCATTTAGCTTTTTCGTGTAGTCCAGAGATCTCTAATTTCTGCCAAACTAATAATCCATTTTTATTGAACTTGGCAAAACTGTCTGGGAAAGAAATTGCTGAAATCGGGATATAACTAGCGTCTAATTCCTCCCCGTGTAGTAGCTTACTTGCCCACGAGACTGGTTCCGTTTCTCGCTTTTCCGCTTGCATCATCTGCACGCTAAAACCTGGTCTCTGTAAGGCTATTTCTAGATGTATGTCATTGGCATCGGGAGTAGAATCTGGAGTGATGAGATACCCAGAAAATGAAACAACCACCAAAATAGAAATGAGCAGCAATCCTGCTAATCCTAATTTATTCTTGGCTATTTTTTTGAGCATTTTGATATCTTATTTCGATGGCGGTAAGTACTGCCATGAAGCTGTACAAGGGTACTGCAATTTTATCAAATTCTGAATAGTTGTTTAGCACAGCGTGGGCAAAATATGTGACAAGACCCAAAAATACGGCCATACTGATATACTTGTCTGCTCCTGTAAGCAGACGCTGATGCTTGAAACCAAGAGAGAAAACACCCAGTACTACACCTATAAATAACAGAGCTCCTAGCAAACCACTTTCTGCCAAAGGCCGCAAATACTCAGAATGAATGCCGCCAAGCGTGCCAGCATTGGTACTTATAATAGTCATCTCATGGGGTAGCTGATACGGCCCATACTGGAATGTATAGGTGCCCGGTCCCCAACCCATCAGTGGTTTATCTTCCCACATTCGGATAGCACTATTCCATCTATTCAGTCGCTCTAGGTTAGACGGATCAGAAGAAACGTTAGACACAGATTGTAAGTGATTCTCTATATTATCATCCGACTCATTTTTATTCCGAGACAAGTCTGTAAGTAGATTATCCATGTTGCTCAGCAGAGCACCCACGGCTAATACACCTATGAGCACCAAATACTTAAATCTAATTCCCAAGGTGAAAACGAAATAAAGTCCTAATGAAACTACCAAGCTAATCCAAGATGCCCGTGTGAACGAGAGTGCAACAGCTACTACCATAAAGAGAAATAGCACTGTACATACCACTCGTAAAAAAGAAGAATACCCAAGCATTTTACCATGTATAGCAAACACAAAAAGCACCGGAACTATGAAAGAAATACACGCTGCATACATGCCATGATTTGGCAAAAAAGGCCGCATAGCAGTATATGCAAATGCTCTAGAAAACCCGCCTGCGGAGTGCATGAATAGTGTGTATGCACTTAGTATCACTATGGAAATAATAAAGGTCCACAGGAATTTTTTGATCACTCTTTCTGATCGAAAGAACTTAGCAGCTAAAAAGTAGAACACCACAATGTACCAACTTTTCATAAGTACATACTTAACACTGATAATAGGCATAGTACTAAAGATAGCAGTGAAACCTAACCAAGCAAAATCTGTAAGTATTAAGATAGAAAGCACCGTTTTGAGCTCAGCTAGCTGAATATTTTTAGATGAAAGGAGTTTGAGTAATACGCCAATAAATAGCAGTATAATAAGCGGCTCAGTAGGTAAACTAAGGTTTACAGTACTATACCGTTCGTCTATGAGATGTACAGAAAGAGGTGTAGCAAAAGCCAGGAAGTACATCATATACTTGGGCTTGGTGATGGCTACCCATACTAGCACTAGGGCTGCAGGAGCTGCCAAAGCAGCATAGACCTGAAAATATGCACATGCTAAGCAATACAGAAAAAATGCAGCTACTATGCCGTAAAATCCTCGTATGCCTATGGTACGATTCACTTTTTCTTAAGCATATTCAGTTGATTCAGAATCAAAAGAGTTACTATACTAAAGAAGACCACTGAAGCAGTAACTAGAAGTACAATAAGAGAGCGAACTGGATAGGTCTTTTTCTCTGCCGCAAATGCACTTGTAAGAACAAATTTCTGTGGCAATGTTTTCTCCACATCTACTTTTGCTTTTTCGTATCTTTTTTTCAGTTTACTGAGGCTTTCTAATTCTAGAATAAGGGTCTCTCGGAGGTAGGTATAATCACCCGCATATTTAGCCAGCTTATCTTGAACTTCTTGTAATCTTCTACCCGTAGAGGAGTTAGCGTTTACCTTATAAAGCTCTTCGGCTATGGCCCTAGATTGTTCCTCATAGTTAGTTATTCCTTTCTCGCCTAGCTGCTTCAGCCCCGTACGCAGATCCATCACTTCTACTTGTTTCCCTTTATACTCATCCTCTATAATAGTGAGAGCTTGCAGCGAAACCTGACGTTGTATCTCCGTTTTTACACTATCATAAAGAGCACCAATACCATTGGCTATTTCCGCAGCTTTTTCAGGACTTTCATCTAGCACAGTGATAGAAACAGCCAAGTGTCGTGTTCTATTGAACTTGATGTTATTCTGCATGGTGCGACTCAAATCTGTCTGAGGACTTCCGCCTTCCTTGTCTATTTCATAATGATTTAAAAGATCAAAGTTCTTTACTATTCGTTCTTGCAAAGCAGATGAATTGAGTAATTGCAATGCATTCTCAGCCTCCTCTTCTTCACCAAAAGCCAATGGGTCTGCCTGACGCTGAGTTAAATCAGTAAACATGGCATTACCAATTGAATTAATAGTAGTAGGATAAAAAATCACTTCCGATTGGTACTTTGGTGTGATAAAAAATGGAGACGAAAAAATAGCAGAAAGTATTGCTGCACTGAGCGTAATGATAAGCAATGGCTTACGATACCCCCAGACTAGTGAAACAATATCGATAAAATTAAAGTCAAACTCTTTGTTTTGGTTCATTCGGTAAATTTTGATAAAGTGAGCAAATGTAAATGATTACATCATTTCTTAAGCACAGACTTTAAGTCTTTTAACTTATATAGTTTAAATAAATAGGCAGCGAGCAAAACTGCAATGGCAATCATCACAAAATGAACGCTCATATTTTGAGCATATTGTTTACCCCTAAAAATTATTAGGGCTAATAATCCTACACCTAAAAATGGACGTAGAAGAGAAGTAAAGTTTAAGTGTAAATTGTATTTTCGGACACTCACAAAGAAGCAGATTAGACCAAAGAAAATCTGACTTGTCATAGTAGCCATGGCCGCCCCTTGTGCATTGTATCTTGGTATCAGAACTAGATTCAGAATCAAGTTAAGTAACAACGTAATAGCAGCGAATCTATTGAGCCATTTCAACTCCTTACCTGCCGTGAGTAATGCGCCATAGACTAGTGTAAGTGCAGCCCCTACAAAACCGAAAATCAAGAGAACTAGCACTTCTGCAGAGTCGCTATTGGCCTTTCCTGGATTAATGATATTAAGAATATCTAGGGAATATACCGTGGTAATAAACGAGGCTACTAATCCTCCAAATAAGAGCAAACGTGCGGTGTATCCACTAATACTTCTGATGAGTGCAGAATCTGCTATGTTTTTGGTAAATAAGGGCAGTAGAACACCACTAAAAACCTGAGCAAACATGAGCAAGGCAAAGTAAAATCGATACCCTAAAGCATAGACTCCTACCTCAGCATCCCCCACCAATGATTTAATCATAACTCCATCTATATAAGTGTATAAACCCATGAGCGATACAAGCATGGCAAAAGGCCAGGACTTTTTGAGAATAGGTAGAATACTAGCTAGGCTAAAGGAAATACGTACTTGAGACAAGTACCCTCTTAAAAAGAATAGTAAGCTCACCAGAACCAACGATAAGCTCAATACTTGTGCATAGGCAAATCGATGTATAGTAAGTTCAAAGTCTGGAATTTCGGACCACAATAAGATGGCTACGAATAGGATAACAAGAATTCTATCGAGCACCATAAATATCCCATCTACTCTAAATCGCTGTAGACTAGACACAATACTCCTAAAAAACTGAGTGAGTGACGTGAGAATCTGAATTGCACCGAGTGTTAGCAATAGGCCAAACTCCTGACTAGTATAGCCCATAACTACTCCCACACTTAGTATTATGAGCACGTAGGCTAAAGCCAAAATAATTTTAAGACCAATAATACTGCCTGTAAGTAAGCCTATTTTACTATTGTCTTGTGCTACCTCAGTGATATTAAAACTGTTGAGACCTAAGTCTAGCACTATAAAAAAGAGTAAGCTAAAGTTGAAAAGTGCGAAGTAATTACCATAGACTTCCTGTGGTAGTGCCTCCTGCACTGCTGCATCTATAATCAGAATCCATATCGGTTTTATGAGCAAGTTGAGCACCTGCATGAACGCTATGTCCGAGAGATACTTCTTCAGCATTTAGGCTATTTGCACTTCAGATTTTTTTTCTACACTTCTTGTTTTTATTAGTAGTAAGAAACCAAAGATAAAGAATACCATAAGCATAAGTATAGACATTCTCATGTTACCAAAGACTCCTTCCAATACTCCAAACATCAAAGGACCAAAAATCAATCCTACTTTTTCCATAACGTCAAAGAAACTGAAGTAAGAGGCACTATCTTCTGTAGGTGGCAGCATCTTACTGTAGGTAGACCTACTCAGTGATTGTGTACCGCCCATTACGAAACCTACCAATACCGCTGTAAGATAAAACTCTTGAGGAAGTGTAATCGTATATGCTATAATGGTGCATATAATCCAAATCACAGCTGCGACCATTAATGTCTTGAGGTTACCATACTTCTTAGACCACTTAGACATAACATATGCACCGCCTACTGCTATTAGTTGTATTAGTATTATACTCACAATAAGACCAGTTTGTTTGGTTTGCCACCACTCTCCATCTGCTACCCACTTTATCTCTTTACTTGCAAATAGTACTGCTACCAGCATTACGGTCTGAACACCCATATTGTAAGTAAAGTAACTCGCCAAAAACCACTTCACACGAGCATGTTCTTTCAGCTCCTTCCATACCTTACGAATCTCTCTATATCCGTACCATATAATATTGTATTGTTTTTCTCGCTTAGGGTAATAGCTTTTATCAGGTAAATAATAATAAGTGTATTGAGCAAAACCGACCCACCATATCGCTACAAGAATGAATGGAACACCATCTTTTACTAGCATCACACCTGTAGCATTAAGAATAAGTATTGTTACTAATAATAAAACACTACCGATATATCCAAGGGAAAAACCCTTTGCACTTATTTTATCATGTTGATCTTTATCAGCTATTTCAAGCAAAAAAGAATTGTAGAAAACAATACTACCCCAAAAACCAATGCTTGCCATGAAAATAGAGAGCATACTAAACTCGAAATTATCTATATCAAAAAAGTAAAGTGAAGCACATCCTGCGGCACCAATGTAGCAAAATATTTTCATAAATAATTTTTTGGTGCCAGAATAGTCTGCAATTCCTGAAAGAATAGGGATCAATATTACTACCACTAAAAAAGATGCTGAATAAACGTACGTGTATAATTCAGTATTGACAAAATCTCTTCCAAAAAACGATACAGTATCAGAAATCATATTGCCATCTTTATCTTTGATACTCGTGACTCCCTCATAAAAGATCGGAAATATCGCCGTAGAAATAATTAGATTATAAACCGAATTGGCCCAATCATAGAAGGTCCAGGCTTTTATTACCTTAGGATCGTTTTTTTTGAATATTCGTGACACAACGTTTCTTCAAATCAAGTCAAAAAAACCAAGAACAGAAAATAATTATAAACTAGGCAGCTTTTAGGCGTAGTCGTTCTATCACCTTTTCTGCTTCATCTAATCCTATATTCACTTCTTTAGTAGTGTCATCAGAAGGGGCTTCGTACATGTAATCGCTAAGTATAGCCTCACATACAGACCGCAGTCCACGTGCTCCCAGCTTAAACTCAATTGCCTTCTCTACTATATAGTCTATTACACTATCAGAAATAGTTAGTTTTATCCCTTCCATCTCAAAGAGTTGGATGTATTGGCGTATCAATGCATTCTTTGGCTTTAGAAGTATAGCTTTCAGTGTATCTGCATCTAATGGCTTTAAGGCTGTTAGAATAGGTATACGGCCTATAATTTCAGGTATTAAACCGAACTGTTTTACGTCTGAAGGGATAGCATATTCTAAATATTCGTCTGTAGTAATTTCTTTATTATCTCCAGCTTTGAATCCTAGAGAATTTGCTTGCATTCTTCGTGATATAATTTTATCTATACCATCAAAAGCCCCTCCACATATAAATAAGATGTTAGACGTGTCTATTTGAACCATCTTCTGGTCTGGGTGCTTTCTACCTCCTTGAGGAGCTACATTAGCCACGGTGCCTTCAAGTATCTTAAGAAGTCCTTGCTGTACACCTTCACCACTTACATCTCTGGTAATACTTGGATTGTCAGACTTACGAGCTATTTTGTCTATCTCATCTATGTAGATTATACCTCTTTCGGTAGCCTCTTTACTATAATCTGCTGCTTGGTATAATCTAGAGATTATACTTTCTACATCCTCTCCTACATAACCCGCCTCTGTAAGTACAGTGGCATCTGCTATACAAAACGGAACAGCTAAAGAACGTGCGAGTGTTTTGGCTAGCAATGTTTTGCCTGTACCCGTCTCTCCTATGAGCAGTACATTGGACTTTTCTAATTCTACGCCATCATCTCCTCGGTCATAATTTAGTCTCTTGTAGTGATTATATACTGCTACGCTTAAGGTCTTTTTAGCATTATCTTGGCCTATCACATACTCATCTAGTAGAGCCTTTATTTCTTTAGGCTTTTTAAGATCAATATCTTTTACGTTTTTTTTCTTTTTACTAGTTCCCTCAGATACAATTATTTCATTGCCTTGCTGTATACAGTCCTCACAGATGTGAGCATCTATACCTGAAATAAGTAATCCGACGTCCCCTTTGCTTCTACCACAAAAAGAACAAGAAAGCTGAACATCTTTTGCCAAAATTATTTACTTTTTCTTTCTAATACTTCGTCGAGCATACCATACTCTTTAGCTTCCTGAGCAGTCATCCAATAGTCGCGCTCACTGTCTTTTGCTACTTTAGCATATTTCTGACCACTGTGGTTAGCTATGATATCGTATAACTCTTTCTTAAGCTTCATTATCTCTCTTACGGTAATTTCCATATCCGAAGCTTGACCTTGTGCACCGCCTAGTGGCTGGTGTATCATTACTCTACTGTGTTTCAGAGCTGTACGTTTCCCTTTGGTACCTGCACACATTAGTACAGCACCCATACTAGCTGCTATCCCTGTACATATAGTAGCTACATCTGGAGCTATATACTGCATAGTATCATATATACCTAGTCCTGCATGCACGCCACCACCTGGGCTATTTATATATATCTGAATGTCTCTTTTAGCATCAGAACTTTCTAAAAATAACAATTGAGCTTGAACTACATTAGCTATGTAATCGTCTATTCCTGTACCTAAGAAAATAATTCTATCTGCCATAAGTCTAGAGAATACATCTACTTCTCTAAAAGGCATTTGTCTTTCCTCTATCACCGTTCTAGTCATATCCTGAGGGGACTCTATGGTACTTGATATATAGTGATCTACCTTGGCACTGCTTATGCCATGGTGCATTGTTGCGTATTTTCTAAATTCTTTTCCGTAATCCATAATAATTTATATAGTGTCAAATGTAAACAAATAACTAGAACAGTTCGTTTACAAACTGGTCATTTAGTCTTAGATATGGGCTATTCTAACTAGCCCTTTTCATTGAATTTTTTCACCTCGTCATAAAACTTATCTACGGCTAGCTTTTTAGACTTTATAGTGATTAAATCTTTCACCTTATCCAACACCTTCTTCTCTACTACTACATCTCTTATTCGCATTATATAGTTTTTATCTTCTCTATTTTTTGCTTCAAAGTTTTGAACCATAGAAGGATCAGGATTATTCAGACCATACTGTCTCAGCATCTGTGCTGTATAAGCGAACGAAGTTTGATTTACATCTTCATCCGTTACTTCTACATTCTCTTGCTCAGCTATTTTTTCTCTTATCAGCTGCTTGTGTAGCACTACAGACTCCTTAGCATATTGCTCATCTATAGTTTCTGGGCTATATGTCTCAGGCTTGGTCTCTTGTAACCATCTTTTTAAGAATGCATCTGGAAGTACAAATGAGTGATTTTTTTCAAGTATTTTGTTTACCTCAGCGTCTAGTTGCTTTTCCGCCTCTGCTTGGTAGTACGACCCTAAGTTTTCTTCTATTTTAGCTTCAAACTCCTTTTCGTCTTTTACTGCACCAGGCCCCATTACAAGGTCAAAAAACTCTTGATTGAGTTCTGCTGGCACTACTTGTCTTATTTCTTTTACTACTGCCTTAAAAGTCTTATTAAGAGTAGCTATAGCTTCCTGCTCTATGCCTAGAGATTGTTTGATAACCATTTCGTTATCATTGAACAGATCAAAAATATTCAGGCTCAGCTCGTCACCGGTTGATACACCTACTAGCTGCTTTTTAGTCTTGCTGTGTTTCACCACTTCTGGCAATACAGTCACTTCATGCTCAAAAATGCCTCCGTCTTTATGCTCACCTTTTTTATCTACTTCAGTAACTAGTATTACTACTGAATCGTTTTCAGTCTCAGATTTGTCTTTAGTTTCTAACTTACCATTCTGACGACGAAGATTTTTAACTTCCGTTGCTACTTCTTTTTGATCTAGCTCTACCTCATACCTAGTAAGTTTATCCTTACTGCCTATGTTCAGATCAAAAATAGGTGCAAGACCTAGGTCAAAGTGAAAAGTAAAGTCACCGTAATTGTCAAAATCAGTTTCACCCTTCTTTTCTGTACTAGTCATAGGCTGACCAAGTATATCAATAGTATTCTCTTGTAAGTGCTTGTACAAAGCTTCTGAGGTAAGTCTATTTACTTCTTCGAAAAGAGCACTTTTACCTATCATCTGCTTTATCATACCCATAGGTACCGTTCCAGGTCTGAAACCAGGAATCTTGGCTTTTTTACGATAGTCTTTGAATTGCTTGTTTAAGTTTTCTTGATAATCGTCGTTTGTAACTATTACGCTGATAATAGCGTTTAGATCATCCTTTTTTTCGAAGCTTACGTTCATGAGATGTTATAATTTTAAGATGTGTAATTCGTATAACTATCCTATCAAGACAAAAGGACTATAAAAAAATAAAACCCTGTTTTATCAGGGCTTTATTTCGTTTTTACAGTGCGGGCGAAAGGACTCGAACCTTCACACCGCGAGGCACTAGATCCTAAGTCTAGCGT
>DNBZ01000339.1 GCA_003484585.1 Bacteroidota bacterium
GAGCGTGAACGTGGTATTACCATAAAATCTCACGCTATCCAGATGAAATACAATAGAGATGGCGTAGACTATACGCTAAATCTTATAGATACTCCCGGTCACGTAGATTTTAGCTACGAGGTGAGTAGGAGTATAGCTGCCTGTGAAGGGGCTCTGCTTATAGTAGATGCTGCACAAGGTATCCAAGCTCAGACCATCTCAAATCTATACTTAGCCTTAGATCACGACCTTACTATTATACCTATTCTTAATAAAATGGACCTGCCTGGAGCAGAGCCAGAAGCGGTAAAAGACCAGATAGAAGAACTAATACTCTGCGAGCGAGAAGACATAATACCTGCTAGTGGTAAAACAGGCATGGGAGTACTAGATATACTTAATGCAGTTATAGATAGAATCCCTGCACCTAAAGGAGACCCAAAAGCTTCATTAAAAGCTTTGATTTTTGACTCGGTATTTAATCCTTTTAGAGGGATAATAGCCTACTACCGTATTATGGATGGGGAGCTAAATAAACGAGATCATATCAAGTTTATGAATACGGGTAAGTCGTACTATGCTGAGGAAATAGGCGTGCTGAAACTGAAACCAGAAATTCGTCAAACAGTAAAAACGGGAGACGTAGGCTATATTATTTGTAGTATAAAAGAAGCTAAAGAAGTGAAGGTGGGAGACACCATTACTATTACTAATAGTCCTACAGAAATAGCTATTGATGGTTTTGAGGATGTGAAACCAATGGTATTCGCTGGTATTTTTCCAGTAGATACAGAAGATTTTGAAGAGTTGAGAGACTCTATGGGTAAGCTACAGCTGAATGATGCAAGTTTGGTTTTCGAACCAGAAAGTTCTGCAGCACTAGGTTTTGGTTTCCGTTGTGGATTCCTTGGAATGCTGCATATGGAGATTATCCAAGAGCGACTAGAGCGTGAGTTTGGTATGACGGTGATTACTACCGTACCAAACGTTAGTTATCATGCTTACCTGAAAAAAGAGCCAGACAATATCGTTATAGTCAATAACCCGACGGATCTACCTGAGCCTAACTACTATGATAGGCTAGAGGAGCCGTATATCAACGCTCAGATAATCACTTCGGGTGATTATGTAGGAGCTATTATGTCACTGTGTATAGATAAACGAGGTACTATCAAGAACCAAGTATACCTAACAAGTGATAGAGTAGAACTGACCTTCGAAATGCCTATGGCAGAAGTGGTGTTTGATTTTTACGATAAGCTAAAAAGTGTAAGTAGAGGCTATGCTAGTTTCGACTATCACCCTATAGGATATAGAGAATCTCAATTGGTAAAACTAGATATCATGCTCAATGGCAAGGTAGTAGATGCTCTAAGTGCTGTGATACATAGAGACAAGGCATATAGTTTTGGTAAAAAAATCTGTGAAAAACTGAGAGAGCTTATCCCAAGACATCAGTTTGAGATACCCATACAAGCAGCTATAGGTGCTAAGGTAATCTCTAGAGAAAACATACGAGCTATGCGTAAGGATGTAACAGCAAAGTGCTATGGTGGTGATATCTCGCGTAAGCGTAAGCTGCTAGAAAAGCAGAAGAAAGGTAAGAAACGTATGCGTAGTGTTGGTAACGTAGAGATACCTCAAAGTGCTTTTATGGCGGTACTTAAGTTGGATTAAAAGTTAACTAGTACCCTTCGAAGGCTGGAGTATCTTTTTTGAATTCAATAACTTCATCTTCTAGACTACTGACGTAAGTGGTTATTAGAAGAGACTTAGAATCTTCAGATTTCACTTCTCCTGTGGTTTCTTCTATTAAGCCCACGATTCTGTCATTGTTAAAGTGTACGATGCGTTCGATATTAATTGAAACGCCAGCTTTCCAATAAGTGGTGATTGTTTTTGTTTTAGGATTAATATTTACAATGTTGCCAGATAAAAAATCAGAGTAAATGTATTTTTTTGAATCAAGTCCATAGATAAATACATCATGAAAATCTCCTCCAGTACCAGATTTTTCATGATTAAGAACTTTTATATCCTTGAAACCATCAAAGTTGACATCAATGTAACTTTCTTTTTGTACATCAACCCAAGCAAGAATTAAGCTATCTGAGTATTGCGGATTTTCATAATATACAAATGCTGAATTGTCAATAATAACATTAGAATCATTTGGCTGAAGTCCTAATATATCTCGCTTGATAATTTGTTGGGCAATTTCGAATGTGTCGATTTGTTCAGATGGATTAGATGTATTTCTAGTTTTGCAAGACCAGAAAGTACATAGTCCATGAAGAGGTAAAGAGCAATCTTTATTCTCACCTACTGCCCGTTCTTAGCCAGCACACCTTGTGTTAGCCAGTTAGCTATAGCTTGTCGATTGTTTACTATGAGCAGTCTTCTTTGGTCAAACTCATTGGTGATATTACCTAGCTCTATATAAACCACAGGAGGTTTGCACTCTCTGAGTGTGTGCAGATCACGGCTTCTTACTACACCTCTGTAGCCTCTCTCAGACTGATGCTCTTCATACTCAGACTTGATAGTGCGATACATTTCTATGGCCATGTCTTTGCCAGTTTCGCTACCTGGGTAGTAGTAGAAAAATATATCGACTTTTTGTTCTTCGTATCTACTGTCTATGTGTATCTCTATGACACGTTGTAGAGTAGCACCTTCTTTTCTGTGCTTTTCGTACAGCTCATTTATTTTGTGTGTGCGTTGTTTTAAGCGTCTAGCTTGGTTTAGAGGTATACTTTGATTGTACCATACCGTTTCGTCTTTATCACTTTCTAAAAACTCTTCGTCACGTATTCCATCATCATCTCTGGTGATAAGATATACCGTAGCACTATGCTGTAGTAAGTCTCTAGCAAAACGAAGTGTTACATCGTAAGCATACTCGTCTTCGCAAAGAATGTGGCCGTCTTTTTCGCCTATGGCACCAGGATCTGGCCCACCGTGTCCGCTTATCAGATAATAAACTTGGCCTTCAAGTCTTTTAGTGTAAATGGGCGTTTTTTCATGCTCTTTACCAAATATAGGAAAGTTAGCCCAGCTCAATGGAGCTGTGGTTTCTTGATCTATTTCTTCGGTATGTGTAGTAAGACTTGGGTCTCCAGCGTCTGCCTTTTCTTTTATTTCATTAATTTTCTTTATCTCTGACTCTACTGTGCAGTACACAGCATGCACGGGCACCCAAAGCACTTTGTCTACTCTATAGTCAAACTCGCGAATACCATCTTTGGCTAGCTCCTCATTATACTCTTGTATGTATACAGCTAGGTCGTAATCGTCTTTTTGAATAGTGGTCCTAATACTTACATCGTTATAATCATACACATAGATAGGCATGTTGTATGCCTTGGCTAGTTGCAGCTGGTCTGTGCGTTTTAGATTATTCAGCATTAGAAATGTGTCTATATTACACGAGTGAGCTGCTAGGTTATATCTGTTTAGTAATACAGATATTCCATCTCCTTGTTTTGCTCTTATTTTCAGGTATTCTTGAGCATTGCTAATGCTAGAAATGAATAAGAAGAATAGTATTGTTATTAGTTTTTTATTTTGACCAGCCATGTGTTCCTGTAAGTGGAACAAAGTTAAA
>DNBZ01000004.1 GCA_003484585.1 Bacteroidota bacterium
TTATTTTCATTAGAACCTGCCTTAGTTGCTGCAGTCATCATCTGTTGCATAGTTATAGCTTCTGCCATAATTACTATTTGGTTATCTTTTGCTAGATCTAGGTCTATAGTATCTTCATCGGCATTCTGTACTCTTTTCTCTGCCCCCGCCTGTGACGCTGCTTTATACCTGACAGCATTTACGTCTGTGCCCCCACCGATCTTCTTGGTTGATATTTTTTTATTCTGAATTTTTGTTTTTAGTAGAGCCGCTCTCGCCCTGGCTTGTTCTATCAATAACGCTGTTCTTTGCACTCCCGTTTGTGCTCTCATTTCGCTACTTACTTGACTAATTAATCCCGCTTGTGCTTTTAATGAAATTTCAAAGCGTTGAGAGCTATCTGAAGCCATTTCGTATGAATCTATCATTTGATTTATTACATTGGGAAACTCTTTTAGCACTTCTTTAGTTTTTTCCATCTGCTCTTCTAATACAGTAGGTTTAGACGAGAACATTTTTTTAAAGAGCTCGATAGCCATAGAAGCAAAGAATATAATCTGCCCTATAACGGGGATTGCATTTATTATAGCAAGCCCGAAAGCTTTTACGCTAAAGGCGGCCATGCTAGTAGCAAAACTGAAACCTTTAGTTACTTTAGTAGCCATACTTTTGCCTACTGTGTCGGCCTTGAGAATCGCCATTTCGATTGAGATCTGCGCGCTCAATGATTTATATGTAGCTACTAGTCCTTTAGTAGATGCTGTATTTAATACATCTGCTCTTCCGGCCTGTAGGGTTGCTTGGGTTTCTAGCTTCTGAGCATTAGTTAGGGATTTTAAAGCTTTCTCTGATCCCTTTAATCTTTCTTGTTTGTCCTTTACCACTTTAGAGTCTTCACCATGTTTCTTGATAGAAGCATCCATAGTATTATTATGGGCAAGCACAGATCTCTTTAAACTAGTTTGTGCATCCGTCATATCTTTTGCAGTTGCAGTTCCATCCGCCATTTTCTTCTGTAGCTTAGTGAAAATCTCTGGAGCATTTTTGAATGCCTTTGTACTTGCAATCTGAGATTTCGCATTTTTATGCATTTGATCGGCCATATCTGCCGCTGCTGCGCCACCTTGACTCAGGGCAGGTACCATCATCTTAACTACACCAGTGGCAAAGATACCCATCACACCTATTAGCATTCCCATGCTTCCTGCTATGGCGCCTACTGCAGGCCCTAGTATAGTATCAAAAGCACCTATAGTGCCTTTTATCAGGCTATCGAATTGTGCTGCTAGTTTTGAGTAAGGGTTTGCTTCGATTACGCCATTTAAGGCTCCGAACTTTTTCTGGCCTTGATCAATAATTGCATTTGTAAACGCCATTCTCTTTTCAAAAACAGTTAATTCATCTGCACTTTTACCTATTGTACCTGCAAAGTCTTGAGCAGTCTTATCTAGGCGAACCATGATACCTAATTCATCAAGTATTTCTGGCTCTAATTTTGCTGCACCACGAACAAGACGATCCATTGCATCCGTCATATCTCTACCTAGAGCTAGAGATGCTCCTTTTGCTACTTTGGTTAAGCCCTCTAACTGATCTGAGCTAAATCCTGCAGACGTACCAATAGCTACCGCTTTCATTGCATCTGCAGTAGAAATGGCATTATCAGTTATTTCTTTAAGATTTTTAGATACTAAAGGTAGGTTGGCGCCTGCTGCTCTACCTGTAAAGATAATGCCTTGTTCCAATTGCTTGAAACCTGCATTTCTTTGTAGAACACCAAAGGCTGCCGATACTGCGAATACGTGAGCAGCAAGAGTTGCGTATGCGCCTACAAGACCAGAGCTACCACCTCCGATGGCCTGGGCTTGTTTCGCAAAAGACTTAGTAGAGTTGCTAGTTGCTCCAGCTACTCCCTTTTCCGTTTTGTGGTACTTACTTCTTTTATTATTGAGTTTATCTGTGGAGTTAACCAGTTTATCGGTTGCAGAAGCAGCTTTACCTGCTTCCTTAGCAACAACCTTCAAAGATCCACTATCATCTACTGATATCTTTAGCTTAATTGTACTTGCCATTATCGTTTCTTCTTAAGTTTATCCCGCTCTCTCTTCATTGTTTCAGAAGATTGCTTGATAACTCTTGAGTCTAACCAGTTTATAATCTCTAAAAAGAGTTCGGTATCCTCTATTTCGTGTGCAGCCATAAGTACTGCTAAATTACTATAATCTTTTCCTAAATAACCAATATCTGCTACTATTCTGTCGCCTAACATATTGAAAATGTTGACGGCCTCTCTAGCTATATCGGGAAGATCTGCCCACTCTACAGGAATCTTTTTTGGGTCAGGCTCTTGTCCTAGTTGTTCGCATATTTCAAAGTATCTATCTACTGTTATCTTAGAATCTGAAGTATTGAAGAAACTTGTGAGCCTATCCCATAAGCTACTTATCTCTGACTGTACGAAAGTTGTCTAGATCAAAGACTACCTCGTTGAGCCATTGGTCAAATTCTGTTGATTGACCCACTAATATTTCTGCGTTTTCTGATGAGTATTCTAATTCTTCTGATAGATCTTGTCCTTCAGTATCAATTAGTAGTAAAGTTTCTAGATGTTCTAGAGTTAAGCCTTTCCAGTTTCGGATTGTAGAATGAGTAAACTCTACTACAAACTTTTCTTCGTCTAAAGTTTCTTCCATAGAGCGAGTCTTTCTGTCTAGCTTTTGAGTAGTGCAGCGCTTACGTAAGCCCTGAAGTTCTTTTTTAGATAAATTAACGATCTCTACTGAGAATCCTTGCATACCAGAATAGTCGATCCATGCTGATTTGCTATCAATGATTAAGTTTTTAAGTTGCATATAAAGTGCCTCCTTAGGCAGTAATGTAAGTAAGTAATGAAGAAATGTCCGAAGAATTGCTTGCAAGTCTCCAATCCATATCCAAGGTGTAAATTGCTCCTGGTGATATCCTAGAGGATATGTTCACACCGGAAGCGGCGTTGAATTTTATTCCGTAATCTGTACCAGACACTAAACTAAGTGCTCCGGTAGTCCATGCACTATTTTCATAAAATTTAGTATTGTTAGTTCTAGCTGTAAGCTGTTCAGTTGCGTTTAAGGCAGATGTCATAGCCCATTTGGCATTGCCAGCTAAAATGCGACCCTCTAAAGTATAGGCGCTAGGATACATTATTTCTCCTTCTACTCCTTTATGTATACTATCATAAGGTAGCCAAATCATATTATTTTGGAGTTCCATAGAGGTTTGGAGCAGTAAGCGAGTAGCATTCGATGTTGAAGTTACTACGCCAGACTCCGTTGTCCAGCCGCTGGTTCTTCCTACTAAAACTTTTGTTAAAGGTAGCAATTGTCTAGGGCTAGTTCTAGCTACTATATTGCTTGAACTAAAATTAGCCGCAACGCCGCTAATACTCCATGTGCTATCAGTAATAATTGGTGAACCGGTACCTCCCGATTCTTCTATTTTTATTCCCTGTCCTGAAAGCTCTAGAGATAATAGGCTTCCTTGTTGTATTGAAAAGGAGCAGGAAGTAAATACACAGCTGTTTATAAAAAAAGACTTATCTTGATCAACAAAAAAGAGGTCAAAAGATTGCAAATTGTTAGTACTATCTAGAGATACTATTAGGTCGAATACAGAGGCAGAGAAATCATCTTCTTTTAGTAAAGGTATAGCGAAACTGAAGTTTGCTGGATTTGCTTTTATAAAGTTGCCTTTCTTAACTAAGTGGCCTGAATTTTGTAAAGTTTTTTCGCCATAAGTATTTTCTGTAAAAGTCTGAGAAAAGGTAGCTCCCGAAGACAGCAAGTCTAGCTCATATATAGCAGTACCTGACGTTGGTCGGATAAATACTTTTGTATTCTCTAAATGATGATATATATCCACAAGTATTCCCTTTTACCAGGTCTTTGACCACGTTTGAATTTTATACTCTATAGTATAAGGGAAAGCAGTTAAAAAGTCAAGAAGTATTTTTTAATTGTAGGTTACCTTGAACTGAGAGGTTTTATTTAGAGTAAGCTCAGTTGTGTCTGTGGTAGGGCTTGCTGAAGTAAAAGAAATCTCAAATACCATAGCTTCTGAAGGGTTTAACGTTACATTCTGTATAAAAGGGGAAGGAAGTAATACTGTTACACTGCTACCCGCAGTTGTTCCACCTATATGTAGTCGTATAGGATCGGTCTCTGGGCCATTATCAGGAACTAACATCTCTTGCAAAACTACTCCACCTAGATGTGTAGCGCTAGGACCATTGGATGCAGTAGTATCTTGCCCTAGAAAATATGCGGAGACACTACCTGAGGCTTCTATAGGCCCTCTACTGAAACTTACGGGATATGTTATTTCCCCTAATATAGAAGGGACTACAGGTGTGTGTTGTACTTTGAACTCTACAGATGCAGATACGGCAGCAACGTTATAGGTATCTTTCATATTGAAGATACTTAGCTTATTTCTGAGGTATACGTTATTTTGTAGGTGTAGTCTATTCTGCCAGATCCCTTGTGCAGGAGCTGTAAATCCTTGTACTTTATCTAATTTTAGAGCTAGCCCCGACCAAGCAATAGTAGCTAAGCTATCTATACCTACTGATATACTTGCTGTTGTTAGCACACAACCCGTTAGTTTAAAACCAAAACCTGTTTTATATACTATGTATAAGTCAAACTTAGTATACTCGTCTTTAAGGCTTGCTTCCACTGCAGTGGATTGGTTAGCATAAGTATTACCTCCAACGAGGTGTTCCCACAAAACACTTTCTGCCGCTTGCTTCTTATTGGTATTGGTCGTATAAGGCCTAATTGCAGTAGAAAAAGAAAAACTAGCTGGATCATATTCTGTTTTGAAGTGTTTACTATTGGAAGTAGACAGGGGACTAGAGTATGGGGATGACTGCTGCGGCATGGTAGATACAGTTACAGGCTCACTTTGCGCATTTTGCTCAAACTGAGGCACACCCTCTACAGGTACTTTCCACCAGGTGTTGTTTTCGGTATACAAGTATACCTGCATATCCTGCCCAAAATATAGATGATCTGCATTAGCTGACATATTTTATACTCCAAATAAAGGGGCCGAAGCCCCTTTACGTTTTACTTATTAAGATACTATGTATCGTAAGAAAGGGTTACTTCTCCTGTAGATGCAATATCATCCGGCAAGCCTTCAAATGCTACATCAACAGAAATTACATCCTCTACTGAGTGTGTCGGAGGTACTATGTGGGCTGTAGGTAACGATATAACACATCTGTTTCCCGACTCTCCACCTAGGTTTATAACTAGAGCAAACTTATTAACATCTGCAACGTAGTTTTCGCTAAGATCCTGGAATAGATCCGCACTGCCCCCACTCTGCTCATTTAAGTAACAACTAATGTTGCCGCTAACTGTTCTAGTACCTGTGACGTGTGCAATTGGAGTGTTTAAAACGCCTAACTCTTCTGGAGTTAAAAACGATAGATTATTGCTAATGTTTAGACTTCCGCCTGTAGCAACAATATCGTATACGCCACTTCCTTTACCTGGGAAAGGAGTTTGAAAGTTTACACCAGTATTACCACTACTGTCATCAACAGCAACTAGTGAGATAGTAGTTAACTTATTTTGAATAAAGTTGTTGCTATCGTCGCGATTGTCATAGACAGTATTTGCAGTAGCTCTAGTGATTGCAGCAATGTCCTCGCTGCCCGCTGCGTTGTCTTCTTCTTGCAGTGTAGCGCCCATACCCGACCAAGAAATAGTAGCAATACCTTCAATGTCAAAGTCAATGCTGGCTTCGTTTATAACTGCTTTATCAATAACATAGTTAATAGAAGAAGTTCCATCTCCATCACTTACTACAAAGTAAAACACAGCTTCGCCTAGTGTACTCTTATTAGAGTGTGCGAAAGTAACGTCCGAAGTAGTAGCTCCATTAGACACAATAGTATTAGTACCATCTGTAATAGTTGTGCCATCTGCGGAATAAGTAGTTGCTGTACCTGCAAATAAGCCCCATAAGATACTTTCTACAGTGTGAGTTCTACCTGCTGTAGTACCTACGCTACCGTTAGTACCTACTGCATCCGTTCCAGAGTTTACAAAAGGTCTCATGTAAGTCTGGAAAGAGAACTCAACAGGAGACAAAGAACTGTTAAATACCTTACGGCCCCGTTTAGATGCGCCTGCGGCATTAGTAGCCTCGTTCAAAGTGACTTCCGTAGTATTAGTAGACTGGCTAAAGCTGTAGCCGTCTAAAACTGGGATTTCAAAATATTTACCGCCAAACAATACAAACAGTTTGGTCTTTCTACCTAGAAATAGACTCATTATGATTCTCCTGACTTATACTCTAGCGAGACTTGCGATGAATTCGCTATATTATTGCTAGCACCTAGTGCGGTGAAGCCTATATCTAAAGAAACTACATCGTCGAAACTAGTTGATGGAATATCTATGTGGGCGTTGTCTACCTTAATCTTGAGATTAGGTCCCGCAGCTGCACCAATAGTAACATTTAGAGCATTGGAATTAACAGTATCATTATGTGTTAAAGAATCTGTTAAAAGTTTTAAAGAGCTATTAGTGTCACCATTTAAGTAGCAAGTTAAGCTACCTGTTATAGATAAAGTACCTAAGTAATGAGCAATAGGATCGTTTACAGTATGAATCTGTTCAGGGGTAATAAACTCTACACTATTAGAGAATGTAACACTTCCACCTGTTAGAACTAAGTTATAAGCTGTTCCACCATTTAAGCCTCCTGCTGCTGGATCTAGTACTACCTGACTCAGTTTATTCTGTATAAATTTAGCAGGGCTTGTAGAACCTGTTAAACGCTCAGAAACATCACCAACTAGCTTAGTTTGGCCAGACGTAACAGTCATAGACTTAGCTGTTCCTGTCCAAGAAATAGTTGCAATACCTTCGATATCAAAATCTATAGTTGCTTCACTGATAACAGCACCTACTGCAGCGTACCGAGTAGCTGTATTACCTGTCATTTCTGCAACCTCAAAGATTAAATCTGCAGGTGCGGCTTGTGCAATTACTGATTTACTAAAGTCTACTACGGTAGGGTTTGAGCCTGCTTCGCCCGGATTTACCACTACCCCGGTAGGGCTGGCTACTGTGCCGGCTGAAGCGTTGACATAATGTCCGTCATCGTTTAATTGAGTAGCGGATGCCATAAGTGCCCATAAAATTAGTTCAGGGGCAGACTCGTTGTTAGACTGACCACTGAATTTGTTTGTAGAACCAATTTCTTCTGTGCTGCCAGCATTACCGGTTTTATATGGTCTAACATATGTTTGGAATGAAAATTCGCAAGGGTTTGTAGAAGTTTTAAACTTGTGCATACCTCTACTTGTGATGCCATTGGCTCCAACGGCTTCGCTTGTTGTAACTTCCGAGCTATTGTCTGTTTGAGAGATAGAGAAGCCTTCTAAAATAGGTACTTCCCATTTTAAAGCTGCATCTGTCTCTTTGAACCCTGCAGGGGTACTAACAAAAAGCTTGGAATCTCTACTCAGATATAATGTATCTGCCATAGTATTTCTCCTATGATTCTCTTGAAAAAACTAAGCGTGAACGTCTGTTCCTACTAGTTGTTTCTAATATCGAACCTCAATAGTCATCTCTGCGACGCCCAAAGGTTCTAGTACACCTTCGTCAGTATCAATACTAACTATAGTGATTTGCTGGGTACGATGTTTTACCCCTTTTCTATCTAAATATTCTAAGCTGGAGTTATCTTCTAGTACGGTTTCAACGTCCTCTAGTAAAGCGGAGAGCGCATCCTGGGCCTCTTCCTCATTTACATAACATCGTACGGTTACTTGTAAAAACCTGTCTTTGTACCCGCCGCCTTGATATTCTCTAGTCTCTTGTCCTGCGTTTAGGTGTACCGCAGGAAAATCTGTTACCTCATCCCAAAACAAAAGCCTAGGGCTTACGTTTTCGAATAAGTTTGTAGCATAGTCTCCAGTGCCATCTATAGCCTTGAGCTTATTGGCCAGGGCTTGTAAAATACCACTTCTTCTCGTGGTGTATGTTCTTGAAACCACTATGTTCTCCTAGTAAAGAATCTTCCGATTGCCATATTTCTGGCTATCTCTCGTATAGACGCGTCTATTATCTTTCTTGGGTCTCGGTTTGAATCTGCAAACCTGGAACCACTACCAGCCTCAAATACTTCATAAGGGTCTCTTTGGTAAGTGTACCCCACACTAGGGAAACCTTTAGCTGTAGTACTTACATCTGTAACTTGTACACTCTCTGCAAATCTACCTGTTTGATAGTTAAGCGCCGGAGATTTCATATTTTTAGCTACTGTCTCTGGCAGTACCTTATTTAGAGAAGCTATTAATTGTAAAGGAGACGAAGCGGCAGATTTACTTTTCGTTGCTCTCTTCTTTTGCAAAGCTTTTTTAGCTAAAGGTATGGCTAAACTCTTCCCTACTTTTATCTTTAGCTTAGCACTGCTTTTCGTAGTCTTTGCTTTCTTTGTCTTGGAAACTGTATGCTTTTTCTTTTTTCTAAAAGGGTCTAATACGGCTTCTGTGGCTTGGCTTTTCTTAATATCTACAAAAGAAGGTGAGCCTTTCATGTAGCTTAACTTGTTGCCCGAAGACTCAAGCTTTTGTATAGCCTGTACAAGTGCTTTTCCTAAATTAGCTTTAGCCTTTTTACTTTTTATACCTTCTGCAGCATTAATTACCTTAGAGCCCAGAAAGACTTCCATTGTATCAGTCTTTGTATCTCGGATGAGAGATAGCTCTACATCATTTTCTTTGAAAAATCTATTAACATCCGCTTTAGTATGTACATTAGACTCTAATACTGCATTATCTACTGCGTCTCTTATAAGGCTTTCTACTATGCCTCTCTCATTACCGTGCTCTAAGTTAAATATATCTCCAGCTTTTAAGTCTACTAGCTCTCCTTTCTTGTTCTTTTTTAAAGGGACTGCTCCGAATTCTTCGCCAAAAACCTTTAGTATGCTTTCGGTAAACACTTTAACGTACGCGGGCCCTCTAGCATATTGGCCGTATATTTTTTCAAACCTATTTCCTCCTGTGGCATCAAAAACAGCAACTACGGATCTTTTGGTAATCTTTATACTACGTATCCCTTCACTAGTTTTGGAAGTACTTCTTACCCTGTCCCCTACGTTCTTTATAAAGATATTCATGGGCTTTTGACAACGATCTAGTACCTTTTTCTTTTTTGCTTTTGTTGCATCTGGAAAGTATGCGTCAATTATAGCTCTTATTGCTTTATTTAGCTGTCTACCTGTAAGACTAAAAGTATGAGTTTGCATATTTGCTACATTATCTCTATAGAAGTCCGAATTGAAAGACATCTGCATATGTAGTTTTTTTAAAAAAGCTAACTGGCTGCTTCTACTCATTAGTAATTCTTATATAGATCTAACACTCTCTTGATATGGTCAGGGAATGTTAAGTCACTCTTTTGGTTCTGTATAGTAGCACCTTTTACAGTTCTACGCTCTTTATGTTCGCCTTTTAAGTAGTAAGTAACTAAGTCTGCCACTGCTAACTTTAAATCCGCAGGAGTTGATACATACCCCGCAGTGTAAGTAATCTGTACCGAGTTAATACCTGTAGGCCAGTTCTTATACACACCGCTAGAGATTCTGTATAGAGTATCTGTTGACTTATCTAGTTCGAAATCTGCGTCGTCTAGTGTGACATAAGGTTTTGCCATATTATCTCTTTCTTTTACTCCATTTTCCGAGATAGAGAGTACGGGGCTTTCGGTTAACTGTAAAAAGTTAGTACCATGCTGTAAAGTAAGTGTTTCTACTTTTGGAGTAGAGTAATGATCTATTATACTATTTCCACAATAAGTTTTTACTAATGAACTCACAGAATCTATAATAACCTCGGTGCGAGCGTCATTTTGAGTATTTGAAATACCCTCTAGTTCTTTATAATCTGTAAGTGTTATTAAATCGGCCATGTTATAAGTCCATTAGTAAAAACTTGGGGGTGGCGAACCACCCCGAAGTTAGTATAGTTAAAATAACTATTATTATTCTGCTGCTGGGTAACGAATTAACTGTGCAGAAGCTGCATCAGA
>DNBZ01000015.1:0-1585 GCA_003484585.1 Bacteroidota bacterium
CCCCTGCAGGAAGCGCGCGTGTAATAGTAGTAAAATAAGGCTCGGCAATTGCAGGACTTCCTCCATTCGCTAGATGGTTTTCGATAATCTGATTTAAGAGCTCCTCTCCTCCATCATAACTCCCTTCAATATATACACTCTCTGTAACAATGCCCGTACCTTCCGAACTTGGAGTACCTACCAAGGTTTGTCCTCTATCCTGGCGACCTTGACAAACAATATCTACACTGTCTTCGGTATTTTGAGCACTACGAGACGCCGCATCATTAACATCGACACAGATAGTGCTTTGATCGTCAATTATGATATCTAGAACGCCTCCTATCGTGCCTTCACATAGAGCATACCCAACATACACTTGCTTGCTTTGGTTTTTTAAATTATCAAAAAAGAAAGGAATACTATCGATTTTTCTGACACCGTAAACCACTGGGAGTGCTTTTGCCTTCAGGTTCAGTTTAAGATCGACACTAGAAGGCACATCTACTTCATCATTAACTAAAGTATAGGAGTGGATTCCTATAAAATTTGTATCTTCTTCGAGCTTATACTCCGTTTCTTTCTTATTATATTTCGCAGTAAGATTCAGTGCTAGTTCGGAATGCGCAAACCCTAGATCTGATGCATACTCTTTTCTGACAACTGCATTTAAGTCAGGAGCGCCTCTTTCATCCAAAGCTCTATGGCTGTCGTCCTGAGTTATGCGGTTTTGTACTCGTACAAAATCTCCCCAATGGCTGGTAAGACTCCATGTCATTTTTGTACCTGTTTTAGGGTCCTCTAGTAAGTTTGCCCCTGCTATGATACCTTTGAATAGGAGCATAGCTCCTCCCCTAGTATAACCTCCACTAGTGTGTGCTCCCGTACCTCCAATAACTGCATTTGTTTCAGGGTTGATATGCAGCCTGTAAATACTAACCTCTCTATTGATATAGTTAGTATAAGATACGTTTCCGTCTCCTAATATAAAAGCACTAATCTCCTCTGTTATAAGAGCTACATTGTACAAAGACGCAGAGGTCTGGGTAACATGAGAACCTGCTACGAGGGTTGCCTTTATAGTGGTTCCCCCACTTGTGAACCTATTGATTACATATACAGATCCATCATTATCCGAACTAGACCCGTTGAACTGTATTTTGTCTCCTTCTGAAAATCCTTCCTCTGATAGATCTATATCTGTCGTTATTGTAAAGTCATCAGGAAAAGCACAGGTAGCCATTACATTGATACCCAAAGCAGTCGCATCTAATGTGAGAGATAGCGAAGAAGCTTTGGCTTCGACACCTTCGTTAATAGTACCCACACTAAGTACTTTGTTGGCGCGGTAAGTTTGGGGTCCATTTGGCGTAGGAGCAGGACCGCTATCATTCAGCTCATAGGCTTCTTTGACACGCTGCTGAACGCGACTGTAGCTACCATCATCAAATTCTAGATCTACGTGGGCATCAGTAAGATAACTATAAATAGTCGACTCTTCTGAGCTCTGCCCTAGATAGCTGGTATCTATACCAGGTCTTTCAAATTTTATTAAGTGTGCTATTATGTAAGGGTCGTTGTTGTATAATGAATTACGTAATTCATT
>DNBZ01000015.1:1653-2689 GCA_003484585.1 Bacteroidota bacterium
TATAAATTTTTATTGTTGAGAGAGTATTGTTGCACGTCTGAGGACAGTAGTACTCTCATTAAGGGGTTATGAAATACAAGTGTTGCATCATCATATAGATTTCTTTGAAGAGCAGGGGAGATCCATACTCGGGCAGTTTCTGTGTTGGTGCCGTCGCTCGGAACTGAAAAAACGTTCGAGGAGGATGTTTCTACACGCACTACTTGATACATTTTGGTATGATTACTATCGGAGCTATCGGATACTGTGAAGAAGTCTCCAGGAGTAGGAGCCCCCATACTTGAAGACGCATAAGTTGTAGCTGACATTAAGATATTATCCTGACCGGTGGGAGAGTAGGTGGCACGAACTGTGCCTGTCTTTGTACTATCACCGGGATCTGTAGCCGTGAATATGGTGTTTTGAGTATTTGCAGTAGCTCCCGAAGCTTGAAAGTTTGAAGTGCCTGGACTAACAATTATGTATTGTTGGCCTACAACCATGTCTCCATCATCAACGGGAGTTTGTACCGCTTTGATAGTTACACCATCTCCGTTAACACCTCCTACTGCCTCAGTGGTAGGTCTTACAGTTTTGGCAAAAGCACTTGACTGAGGTACTTTATTCTGGGGCAGGGATAAAAAGAAGGGAGTTAGTCTTCCTTGTTTTTGCAATAAAAAACTATACAAAGGATCAAACTGTGTCCGAGTAAGAGGATTATATGTAATAGCTACTTCCCAGGACTGGCCGGAAACCGAACGACTAATCATTCTTCCGGAGTTAGTTCGTTGATTCATTATCTGGTTCTTTGAAGTTATATTTACAGAAGCAAAGCCCGGACCAGCTCCTGTTGAGCTAGCCTTGCCTGCTGAGTCTATAGTATTATTGGGGTCTGGTAGTATATTTTGGAAAGGCATTACAGTAGTGTCTCCGATACTCGCTCTAAGAAGGGCTCACCCTGCTCATTCGCTGCTTCTCTAATCATTCTGATTATGTTTACTAACTGAACAGAGAGCAAACATAATCAGAATGATTAGAGAAGCAGCGAATGAGCAGG
>DNBZ01000265.1 GCA_003484585.1 Bacteroidota bacterium
TCCGCCTATAGTACTTTCAGATGAAGTAGTAGAGTTTTGATTTACGCTATCTTCTGAGCATCCTATCGTTAGGAAAATAGAGAAGACAAATAGTGTTGTATATACTTTAAAATTTTTCATAATTAGTTTCCTATATAGCATTCAGGTTGAGGCATTTCTTGTTTCTCCCAGGTAATTATTTTTCCATTAGATCGGTCTATACATTCATAATATACTCTTCCGCTAATATTTAATTGGGCTATTAGATGTTGAGGAGGTCTCACGTCTAAATTCTCTTCTAAATATTCGGTGCTGAAATCTGTAATGACTAGCTCATCTAGGTTGCTCATATCTATGGTTATGATACCGCTGCCCATATCTGCATAGATATATTGGTTTTTTATAGCGATGTCTACATTGCCGGGTATGCTTATGAATTTAAGAGCAACAGGATTTATAGGATCTTGATTATTATATACGTGAAGTCCAGAACCTACTTCATTTATAAAGAGAAAATCTTGGTATGTATAGATCTTACCTACACTGATAAGTTCTCGTGCGTCTGTAGATTTCACAAAATCCTGTATGTCGTCTATAGTACCATAGATGGGTCGCAGACCTATTACTGATTTAGTATTTTCATTATCACTACAACTAGTTAGGAGTATGCCGGTGCATAGAGCAAGGAATAATGTTAGTTTTTTCATATTGGTTATATAATTATGACGTTGTTCGAGAATACGATAAATATTGCAGACTTTTGCAATTCGAAATAAAAATTTACATTTTTTTACAATAGGAAGAGATGAGCATAGGGATAGAAAATACAGAGAAAGAGATTCTTTATAATCTGGAGGCAGATGTAAAATCTCTCAAAAAAGAGCTTGCAGAAACAGTGAAAGCGATAATAGATGGGGGCTACTCTAAGTGCCCTATTATACTGGCTCATGCTGATGATATAGCAATAGCTCAGAAAGTTATAGATAAAGCTCAGTATAGTACGCACTTTAGTTTTTCGGCAAGTACACTAGAGGAGATGGTGACCCGAAAGATAATATTAGAAGAAAAGAAAGATGAATTTGAAAAGCAAATGCGTATCAAATCAGAGTCTTTTTGCATACTCTTGGTTCATCCAGATAGTATGAAGTTTGTCTTTATTAATAAATAAATGATGCTGAGTAGTTTGCAACCCAAAGTAGCCATAGTTATTCTTAATTATAATACTCGCTCATTACTAGAGCGTTTTCTCGATGGCGTTTTGGCTACATCGTATGGTAATAAAGAAGTTTGGGTAGTAGATAATGCAAGTACAGACGACAGTGTCGAGTACCTAGAGCAGCATCACAAAGAAAGTATACAACTACTGGTGTCCTCAGAAAACTATGGATATGCTGGAGGGTATAATTGGGCTCTTACGCAGATAGAAGCAGATTACTATGTATTGCTAAATAGTGATGTAAGAGTATCAGGGAACTGGCTCTCCTCATTAGTAGAAATGGCCAGTTCTGATAAGAAAATAGGAGCTATACAACCGAAGATATTAGATGTCAAAGACACAGATAAATTTGAATATGCAGGAGCCTCAGGTGGATTTTTAGATAAATGGGGATACCCGTTTTGTAGAGGTAGAGTCTTTGATAGTTTGGAAGAAGATAAAGGACAGTACGATGATGCTATGGAAGTATTTTGGGCTTCTGGTGCTTGTATGTTTGTACGAGCAGAATTGTATCACAGTGCCGGAGCGTTAGATGCAGATTTCTTTGCTCATATGGAAGAGATAGATCTATGCTGGCGTATGCAGCGAATGGGTTATAAAGTGATGGTGCAGCCACGGTCAGAGATTTTTCACCTAGGTGGTGGCACATTGGCCGAAGGTTCGGATCGAAAATATTTTTTAAATTTCAGGAATAATCTATATCTCATAGCTAAAAATCATAGCTCACCATTTTGGTTTATTCTTATCCTTTGGCGAATGATACTGGATGGCATTTCAGCTTTCAAATTTTTAGTAGGAGGGCAGGCTTCATTGTTCGCGGTGGTTATCAAAGCCCATTTTGCTTTTTGGGGTAGTTTTGGTCTAGTGCTAAAGAAAAGAAAAGCTGTGAAAAAGCTAGGAGATACTCCCGTTACGCTTTATTCTAAATCTATCGTGTGGCAGTATTTTGCTACAGGTAAAAAGAAGTTTAGTGAGCTAAGAAATGCTGTATAGCAAGTTCGTAACCCTTCATTCCTAAACCATAAATTCCTCCCACACAATATTGAGCAAGTAGCTCTGTATGTCTTTCGTTTTCGCGAGTATATATGTTTGAAATGTGCACTCCCACTACAGGTGTTTTAATAGCAGCTACAGCATCTGCCAAGGCTACAGAAGTATGTGAGTATCCTCCAGCATTGAGCACTATCCCTTCATACCTTTCCTCTTGAGTGTCGTGCAGCTTGTTTATTAACTCCCCTTCTACATTACTTTGAAAGTAGTCTATTTGTAGTGTTGAAAATTGGTTTCTAACTTGCATCAAGAAAGACTCAAAAGTGGTGTCTCCATATATGCTTGGTTCTCGCGTTCCAAGGAGATTTAAATTAGGGCCGTTTATTATGAGTATTTTCACTGGCAGTTGTTCTTTTGAAGTTTCAAAGATATACCTTTGTTTGCT
>DNBZ01000022.1:0-7516 GCA_003484585.1 Bacteroidota bacterium
GATTCTAGTTTGTTTAGTAAAATAAACTACCAACTCATCGCTGATTACCAACGGGTAAATTCTAAAACTGTAGATCCTATACACGGCGATAATGTGTTTGAATACGGGCATATAGGTAAATTTACTTCGACTGGTACTGATCGATATACTTACGTAGACGGGCAGCGGTATTTTACAGATCAAAATGGAGAGAAGGTATTAGCAGATGGATTTTATGAGTTTCAAGACGGGTATGAAGAGACTTCACTACAGTTTGAAGCATCTGAGCATAATATACAGCGGGCTGCAATTACTAGATATGCGTTAGAAAATAATACAATTCTAAACCTATCTCAGTTGCAAGAGTCGCAAGGGCTTCTCAATGGACAGAACCCTACTGCAATCAATAGTATGTGGTACGCACCAGGCACAGTAGTAAGTAACTATGCTAAATCTGACCAACAGAAAGGGAGTCTAAAAGCGATATTGAATATAGCTATGAATCCTACAAGGGAGCTAGGTAAACAGCATGATATACAGATAGGTACGCTCTTTGAGCAAAGACGTAGATCTTATTACTCGCTCAATGCCAATGGACTTTGGAGACTAATGCCGCAGCTGGTTAATAGACAGTATAATACGCTGGATTATGCTAATCCTATATTGAGTTATGATGAGCAAGGGATGTTTACCGATACGATATCTTATAACTACATAAACGATCTAAGTAGACAGTCAAATTTTGACCAAAGCTTACGAGGGAATATTTCTTCGAGTAACGGCTACACGATTGGAGGTGCTCAGTTTATTGATATTAATGAATTAGATCCTAGTGCATTTAGCATAGACATGTTTAGTGCAGATGAGCTGTGGAATAATGGTGAGAGCTACGTAGGATATGCGGGCTATGACCACACAGGCAAGTTGATGAAATCTAAAAAGAGCTTAAACGGCTTTCTAAATGACAGAGCAAATCGATTTGTAAATGCGTACAACCCAAACTACTCTGCACTTTGGATTCAAGATAAATTTGTACTTGAAAAAATAAAAATACGTGCAGGTGTACGAATAGAGAGATTTGATGCTAACCAGTCAGTACTAAAAGATCCATACTCGCTATATCCAGTGCAGACTGCTTCAGAAGTGAACACTATAGCTGGACAAACTGTAAGTCACCCATCCAATATTAGTAAGGAAGCTGCGGTGTATGTGAATGACTTGCATAGACCTACCGAAATACTAGGATACAGAGAAGGTGGTACCTGGTATGACGAGCGTGGAGTAGAGCTGTCTAGCCCGGAGTCTATTAGGATAAAAACAGCTAGTGGAGTTATTCAGCCTTTGCTGGTAGATCCTAATAACCAAAACCTTACAGATGAATCTTTTAAGGATTACGAACCGGAAATCTTAATACTTCCACGTCTGTCTTTTTCGTTCCCGATTAGCTCCAAGGCTTTGTTCTATGCGTATTATGACAAATTTGCACAGCGTCCTAGTTTTGGTCAGTCGTTTGCCCCTATTAGCTCTTATTATTACCTAGAAAATGCTAGTAATACTATACTCCCAAATCCAGAACTGAAACCAGCAAAACGTACCGATTATCAAATAGGATTTAAAAGACTAGTAGGAGCCAGAGGTAAGCTAAACATAAGAGTAGGGTATGCAGATATCAAGAATGATATAAACTTAATAAGCATAGAGCAGGCTTATCCTAGAAGCTATATAACCTACAGCAATAGCGATTTTTCTACTATCAAGTCTTTTGGTGGAGACTATGAACTATCGCTGACCAGTATAAACTTGCGAGCTAACTATCTATTGCAATTTGCAGATGGGACAGGGTCTAATGCTAATAGTGCCGCCGCACTAATACAAGCAAACCAACCTAACTTAAGAAGCCTTTATCCGCTGCAGTATGATGTACGCCATAAGATAAATGGGAGTATTACTATTGCTCTAGATAGTCTTAGCAAAAAGAAAAAATCTATTTTTAGACATATGCAGATCAATATATTTGGTAATGCACAGTCTGGGACTCCATATACCGCTTTGGTAAATGCCATACCAGAAGCTCAGAGTCTAGGTAGTGCCAGCCGTAGCCAGATAAAAGGGAATCCATTTGGGTCTAGACTGCCGTGGAACTATTCCGTAGATTTATCCATAAGCAAAGTCTTTTTGGTAAGGCAGAAACCAATAGTAGCACAACTAAACGCTCTCAATCTATTGAATATTAGCAAAATATATAATGTCTATGCCTACTCATCTTCTCCTTCAGATGATGGATACTTATCTTCGCCACAAGGCCAGCAAAGATTAAATACCGAGCTAAGTGCTCAGTCATTTGTAGACTACTATAGTTTAAAGAATAATGACCCAGGAAATTTTGGACAGCCAAGAATGATAAGTCTAACTCTTAGAACCACTTTTTAAAACCATTGGCTATGAAAACTATAAATAGATATTTGCAAAATTAGAAATGAGTAGAGCTCACCGCATATTAATAATAGATGACTGCCATCCTGTATTGCAAGATGCCTTAAGTGCTTATAAAGTAGTGTATATGCCTACTATCACAGAAGCGGAGCTGGAAGTAGAACTAGCTAAAGCTACCATCTTGATAATGCGAAGCAAACTACGAATAACCAAAGAGTGGATAGACAGAGCACCATTACTAGAGTTAGTAGGTAGGTTAGGCTCTGGTATGGATAATATAGATGTGGCGTATGCAGCACAAAGAGGGGTAAAGTGTATCAACGCACCAGAGGGCAATAGTAATGCGGTAGCTGAGCAGACTATAGGAATGATGATAGGAATGCTAGCTCATATAAGTAGAAGCAGCAGGCAGGTGCGTAATGGCGTGTGGGACAGAAAAGGAAATCAAGGGAAGGAATTAAAAAACCTTTGTGTGGGAATCATAGGGTATGGAAATGTAGGGAGTGCTTTAGCGAAGCTATTGCAGGTATTTGGCTGCAAGGTGATGGCGTATGATAAGTTTAAAGTAGGATTTGGGAATGAGTTTGTAGAGGAAGTAAGTTTAGAGGAATTAAAATCTCAAGCAGATATAGTTAGCCTACATGTTCCACTTAATGAATTTTCTCATGAAATGATAAATCAGTCGTTTATTAACGAAATGGGAAAATCATTCTATCTTTTGAACCTATCGAGGGGTTCTGTGGTTAAAATTTTAGATATAATTTTCGGACTAAAAGAAGGGAAAATACTTGGAGCATCTTTGGATGTTTTGCCAAATGAAAATATATTAAATTTGTCTGCTGAAGAGCAAAATGAATTGAATTATTTATCTGAAAATGAGGATGTTATAGTGACGCCTCACGTCGGAGGACTTACGGCAGATTCATATAAATTACTAGCTGAAGTGCTAGCAGAAAAAATAAATAATTGGATTAAAAAATGACCGCTTGTGAATTGAAACTAGTTCTTAGGTAAAATTAATTTGAATAATTGCATTTTTATAGCAAATATTGAAGTTCGAAAAAACGTGTAAAGCAAAGTTTATGAAGAAAGCACTTACTATATTAATCGCCTGTCTATTTGTGACATCTGTGTACTCGCAGTCCAATTTTGGAAAGCTACAAGGAAAAGTTACAGATGCTAAGACAAAGGCTCCAATCGCATACGCTACCATACTTCTAGAAAAAGATGGTATAAGAAAAGGTGGTGCGTACACCGATGATGAGGGTAAATATGTGGTAAACGCATTAGATCCAGGTACTTATTCTATCACAGTAAAATACTTAGACTATAGTGACCAAGTAGTTACAGACATAGAGGTTTCGTCTAATAGTACCAAGTTTCAAAATGTTGAAATGACTCCTAAAGGGGAAGATGGTACTGCGGTGTTACAGACTATTACTGTACGGGCAGGTAAGCCGATGATAGAGAAAGATAAGAACTCAACTACACTTACTAGTTCAGATATTACAAAATTGCCTACTCGTAGTCTAAATGCTATCGCGGGGATGTCCTCTGCAGTAAATCAGACAACTTCGGGTATCTCTTTCTTAGGGAGTAGATCAGACGGTACGGCATACTATGTAGATGGTGTGCGTGTAGTAGGTAGCTCTAGTGTACCGCAATCAGCTCAAGGTCAGATAGACATAATACAGTCGGGTATTCCAGCTCAGTATGGTGACTTTACTGGTGGTGCTATCAGTATTACAACTAAAGGACCATCTAGATTTGTAAGTAGAAGTTTTGAACTTATATCTTCTTCACCATTCGATTCGTACAACTATAACCAAGCAGAGTTTTCTGCCGTTGGTCCATTATGGATTAAGAATAAAGGAGGCGGGGATAAAGAATATGTGGCTTTAGGATACCAATTCGCTACTAATTTAAACTATGCAGCAGATGCAAGTCCAGGATATGGTGGTTTTTATACTGTAAAACCAGAAGTGCAAGCCAACTTGGAGGAAAATCCTCTTATAGCTAATCCAAACGGAGACGGAAATGTATATAGATCTTTACTTTTAACTAAAGATGATTTAGAGTTTAACAAAGCAAGAAATAATGTAGCTAGATACTTTGGAAATGTTCAAGGTAAGTTGGAATTTCTTCCAAATAAAAACTCATCACTTACCCTATTCGGTAGTTTTAATCAGAATCAAGGGAATAACTGGAACTATACTCAGAGTCTAATGAATGATGATGGATATAGTAACTCTACAAGTCAGAGTTTGAGAACGTATGTAAAATTCACTCAAAGACTTGGTGAGACTAACGAAGACGATAAGGGAAAAGAAAAATCACTATTTTCTGATGCGTTTTATAACCTAAGACTAGACTACCAAAGTAGCTGGAGTGAGACTCAAAATTCGGATCACGGAACGGACTATTTCGATTATGGATATGTGGGCAAGTTTACTTCGTTTAGAGAGCCAGTATATAACTACGATACAGATCTTAAGTATTTCATAGACCAAAAAGGAGATACAGTAAGACGACAAGGGTACTTAAACTTATTAGGTTTTAGAAATAGTGAGATCACGTACGATGCAGGAGATAAGAACCCAATACTTTCGAAGTATACAGAGTCTTTCTTTAACAATGCCGCAGCTGCAGGACAGACAGTTTCTTCTAGTAATCAGATACAGCAGGAATTGGGTCTATTGAATGGTTTTACCCCAGCACTTACCTATTCGCTATGGTCTAATCCTGGAGCGGGAGCTACAGGATACTCAAAGGGGCAGACAGAGAGAGCAGCAGCTTATGCTCAAGGGGAGGCCATTCTTAACTTAGAAAATACGCACGATTTACAATTCGGGATGTACTTTGAGCAAACGTTTTTTAGTAGCTGGAGTCTTAGTGCAGGGCAACTTTGGACGCTTATGCCACTTCTTACTAACACGCATAACCAAGATCTCGCAACATTAGAAGAAGGTGGTTTTACTTATGGAGGTATTCATTCATATGATGAGTTTGGGACATTTACAGATACTGTAACCTATAATCAACGAATAGACTACAACCAACAAACATCTTTTGATAAAAACTTAAGAGCTAAATTAATAGCAGAAGGACAAAGAGATGTAAATGGTAATTTATATACTGAGTCTACTTTTATAGATATCAATAGCTTAGACCCAAGCACATTCGCACTTAATTTGTTTAGTGCAGACGACCTTTGGAATAATGGTAACTCACGTGTAGGGTACTTTGGGTATGACTACTTGGGTAACAGAACTCGTAAATCGTTTTCTTTCTCAGACTTTACCAATGATAGTGCAAATAGAAGTTTAGGGTCATTTGCTCCTATTTATAATGCTATTTGGTTGCAAGATAAGTTCCAATTCAAAGATCTTATCTTACGATTAGGAGTAAGAGTAGAAAGATACGATGCAAACCAATCAGGTTTAGTGGATCAATATTCATTATTTCCTACTTACTCTGCTGGAGAGATGGGCAGTTTAGGAGCAGGTGATAGAGGAGCTAACCTATTGAATGGGTATTCTATACCCTCTACGGTAGGAGACGATTATGTAGTTTATGTGAATGATATAGACAATCCAACTCAAATATTAGGATATAGAGATGGAGCAACTTGGTACGATGAGACTGGCGTAGAATTAGCTAATCCAGACTTATTAGCACAAGGATCTAATAGTGGAAGAATTCAACCATTCTTAGTAGATCAAGATGAAAGCTTAGTTGCTGAATCATTTAAAGACTATGAGCCGGTAATTAATGTTTTGCCACGTGTATGGTTCTCATTCCCTATCAACTCAGAAGCACAATTCTTTGCTAACTACGATAAGCTTGCACAGCGTCCTGCAAACGGAAATATTTTTGCTCCTATCAGCACATACTACTACTTAGAGGCAAACCAAGGAGCTGTAGTGGGTAATGCAAACTTACAGCCCCGTGTAACTACTAGTTATGAGCTTGGTTTTAAGCAGACATTATCTAGAAACTCTGCACTTAGTCTTATCGCATCTTATCGTGAGACTAGAGGTGATTATGCACTAGTACGAGTAAATCAAGCATATCCTATTTCGTATAATAGTTACCAAAATTTAGATTTTGAGACTATTAAAAACTTCAGAGCGGAGTATGAGCTTAGAGGAGAAGGTAGAACGTCTCTTGGGGTAAACTACTCCTTACTATTCGCAGATGGTACAGGTTCTAATACCAACTCATCAGCAGCATTGATACAAGCTAATTTACCAAACCTAAGATCATTGTATCCTACTTCTAGAGATGTACGTCATCAGATTACGGCTAGATTAGATTACAGATTTAAAGGAGGTAATGACTACACCGGACCAATATGGTTTAATAAAAAAGTATTCCAAAATGCAGGTGCTAACTTTATAATAAGTACAAAATCTGGCGAGCCATATTCAGCATACGGTAATCCAGTAGCAAGTGCAACTGTAGGTACAGCTACCAGACAAGTATTAGATGGTAACCCATTTGGTTCTAGACTTCCTTGGCAGTTTAAGGTAGATGCCAACTTTAATAAAAACTTTAGCGTAAAGAAGAGAAATACGAAAGATCAGTTCAGAAGACAGTCTATCGAGTTTCAAGCATTCTTATGGGTACAGAACTTATTAAATACTCAAAACGTACTTCGGGTATATGGTTACACTGGTTTAGCAAATAACGATGGATGGTTAAGCTCTCCTCAGGGACAGCAGCAAGCTGAAAATGAGACAAGAACTCAATCATATGTTGATTTGTATAATGCTAAAGTGGACAACCCATACAGATACAGTATCCCGAGATTAGTAAGATTTGGTCTAAAAATGAACTTCTAATTTCAGCAAACAAGATAAACAGTAGAGATAAAGATATGAATATACAAATGAGAAAATGGATGATGTGGACTGGCATTTTGTTGTCAGTAGTGGTTCTCGGAAAAGAGGACGTGCAAGACGTAGAAAAAAAAGCTACTAAAGGGCTGAAATCTAGACTTGAAATGAAATTCGGTTCAGATTGTGACCCTGCTACTCAGAGTGCAGATTTAGATGTAAATAACGTACGTACCAAAATTTTGAATGGTGGTGATATGTGGTGG
>DNBZ01000022.1:7618-7807 GCA_003484585.1 Bacteroidota bacterium
GGTTTAGATGTAGCAGATAATCTCAGATTAGCAGCTATGACGTATCGTCAAAGGGGTTCAGATTTTTGGCCAGGTCCTTTGGATAAAAACGGGAATACTAATAATGCACAATGTGCTGAGTGGGACAAAATATATAAGGTAGATGGCTCTAAAATAATAGAACACGTAGCTAAAAATGGATCTGGAATA
>DNBZ01000048.1 GCA_003484585.1 Bacteroidota bacterium
CTAGGTAAAACACTTTGGTCTTATACCTACGGTACTAGCCTAAATGATTATGGTCTTAGTATGAAGCCAACTTCAGATGGTGGGGCTGTGATTTGCGGTTATAGTTTAGGGTTTTCATCCTCTACTGATGAACAAGCTTTTATAGCTAAGCTAACCTCTGCGGGTGCTGTTACTTGGAGTAAACAATTGGTTACTGATAGCAATGCTAGAGCCTTAGATGTAATACAATCTAAAAATGGCAATTATTATCTTACGGGATATATAGAGCAAGATACAATGGACCGAAATATGTTAGCTTCTAGAATAGATGGATCTGGAAATGTATCGTGGGTTAAGACACTCGGAGGAGATGGTGATGATATAGGCTATTCCATAGCAGAAGATGCCAAAGGTCGATTGGTAATCGCTGGAGGTATGGCAAATGACTCTGTAAATGTGGGAGGAACAGGTGATATGGATATATCGCTAATGGTTCTAAGCACCGGAGGGAATGTACTAACATCTAAAAACTTTGGGACCAATGAAAATGATTATGCAACAAAAATAGTGTCTCATACAGACAAGAATTTATATCTGGGAGGAATGACAGACGGGGCTTCGGGCATTTCAACAGATGTTTTTGTGGCTAAAATTGATACCAACTTATCTTTATTGGCTTCTAGCTGGTATGGTGCGGCTGGAGATCAAGATGATAAGTTAGATGACTTTATAATTTTAGCGAATGGCAATATACTGGCAGCCACCTCTGCTTCAGACCCTATCACAACTAGGAATTCGCTAGTTTATGAAATCGATAATTTTAATGGAGTGTCTGCCCCAGGTAAATTTGGTGGAATGGATGCAGATGGACTTAGCAGAGTATATCTTGCAGGCAGAACTAATTCAGGCTATTCAGTTTTACATTCAGGAAAATCTTTTGGCAGCACTAATACTGAAGATATTTATATTACGAAATTAAAGTCTGAGCTCAATGCAAATTGTGTGTACGATATAGACAATTTAAGCTTTGGAGCATTAAGCTTATCCTCTTCGGTTTTTGCTAATACTACAACGCAAGGTTCTAATGCTACTGCTTCTTTTACAAGAAGCTCTATTACCAATAGCGATACTGTAGTATGTTGTGATTTAGAGTCGCGTGTCATAGGAGACTCATTAAAAATGTGTGTAGGAGATGTAGTTAGTCTTGGAAGACAGAGCATAAGTGGATATCAATACTCATGGACAACAATAAGTGGCCCAACATATACTAGCAGTATTGCAAACCCATCTGCTTCTCCAACGGCCAGTACGAAGTATAAACTTGTTGTTTCCTCTGCAGACGGACTATGTAACTCAGATTCAGGAACAGTTTATGTAACTGTTAAAAATAGAATAAATCAAAATTTTATAGCAGATACAAATTTCTGTGATGGAGATAGTTTAATCCTTACTGCTACTAGTGGTATGAATTTTTATGAGTGGAGTTTTGATGGAAGCAATACAATAGGTAAAAACCGTAAAGTAACTAAGTCTGGCACCGCAACTTTATATACTATAGATAATAATTCTTGTATTTATAGAGACACCGTAGTTGTGGCAGAAACACTTCTTCCTGTATTTACATTAGGAGAAGATACAACTATATGCGAAAATTTAAGCATAACACTGTCTGGGCCATCTGATATGAGTGAGTATATATGGAACGGCACCAGCACCACTACGAATATGTTTACTACTAGTGCATCTCAAGTGCATACACTCAAGGTAGTAGATAGTTTTGGATGCGAATATTCTGATGCTATTCAGATTCTTACAAATCCATTTTCTACTTTTAGTTTAGGAAATGATACAGCCATTTGCGTAGGCACACCGCTAACGCTATTTATTCCTTCAGTTTTAAAAGACTATAAGTGGAACGGCTCATCAACTACGAACTCTAGCTTAGAAGTATCAAGTGGAGGCACCTATTTTGGCGAGGCAAAAAATAGCTTCGATTGTCCTAGCTACGATACTATAGTAGTGTCAGAGTTAGCATTGCCGATTTTCTCTTTAGGTAACGACACAGGATTCTGCGACCAAGTAAACTATCAGTTAGATGGACCTGCAAATGTAAAAAGCTACTTATGGCAAAATGGTGCTATGATGCAAAGTTTATCAGTAAACGGAGCAGGGTTATTTTACTTAGAAGTAGAGGATGCAAACGATTGTGTGTACAGAGATAGTATCACAATTACCCTATATACTAGCCCAACTATAACACTGGGTAATGACACTATAATACCTGCTAGTGGGTCACTTACTTTGACACCGGGTGCTGGTTTCTCGGAGTATGATTGGAGTACTGGCGAGTCTACTGCAAGTATTAGTGTAAGTGATACAGGGACATATAGTGTCACTATAACAGACGCTAACGGATGTACTGCAAGCGATGAGATAAGAGTGCCTAGTACAGCAAGCATAGCTTATTTAGATAATATAAAGTTCTCTGTATATCCTAACCCAGCTTCTAGTAAACTGATAATAATTAAAGAAGGAGATATGGGTAATTGCACAGCAGCATTGGTTGATGCTCAAGGTAAGGTGATTATGACCCAAAAGCTAAATGCTGTAAGTAGCCAAATTGATGTTTCTGTTGTGCCAAGTGGATTATACAAACTGATACTATATTCAGATACTAAATCGTTAAACTTTAGTATTTCTGTTATTCATTAAAACATGTCAATAGTCCTTAAGGATCTAACAAAAACTTACGGCTCTCAAAGGGCAATAGGCAATATCTCGTTTAGTATAGACTCGGGTGAAATTGTTGGATTTTTGGGACCGAATGGAGCCGGCAAGAGCACAACTATGAAGATACTTTGTGGTTATATCCCTCAGACATCTGGGGTGGCTCAAATAATGGGAATGGAAGTAAGTAAAGATCCGATTGGTGTAAAAAAAAGAATTGGGTATCTGCCGGAGTTAAATCCACTTTATCCAGATATGTATGTCGCAGAATATTTGAAGTTCATTAGTGATATACATAAGATAAAGGGGTCTAAAGAAGCCATAGAAAGAGTAATAGAGTCTACAGGACTATCGCTAGAAAGAAAGAAAAAAATAGGTCAATTATCAAAAGGATATAAGCAACGTGTGGGTCTTGCTCAGGCATTGCTTAATGATCCAGATGTACTTATTTTAGATGAACCTACTTCCGGTTTAGATCCGAACCAGGTGACTGAGATTAGAAAACTTATTCTTTCCTTGGGTAAGAATAAAACCATATTACTCTCTTCTCACATAATGCAAGAAGTAGAGGCGATGTGTAGCCGAGTTATTATTATTAATAAAGGCAAAATAGTTGCAGATGATAAGGTGGAGGTTGTAAAGCAAACACTTTCTAAAAACAAGTCTACAACCGTTGTGAAGTTTAGGAGTGATATTGATGTCAAGAAATTACGAGCTAAAAGCGGGGTCTCTGAGGTAATTGCTTCAGAAGGGAGCACCTATAGAGTAGTAGCAGAAAGTGACATAGATTTGCCAGAGTTGCTTTTCAATTTTGCTATAGAATCTAAGATCATAATTTTAGAACAAAAGGAAGAAGTAGAATCTTTAGAGTCTGTATTCCAACAACTAACAAAAAATGTATAGTATTTTTAAGAAGGAGATACGGAGTTTTTTAAGTTCATTGATTGCCTATGTGGTCATCATTGTCTTTTTGCTTATTGTTGGGTTGTTTACTTGGGTTTTTGCGGATGGGAATATTCTGGCACAAGGATATGCGAGTTTAGACACCCTGTTTTTTATGGCTCCATGGATATTCATTTTTCTCATATCCGCTATTACGATGCGTTCCTTTTCAGAAGAAATTAACCAAGGAACTTTTGAGATATTAAGCACTAAACCCATAACAGATTTCCAAATTATTTTGGGCAAATATTTGGCAGCGGTGTGTTTAGTTGCGTTTTCTGTGCTGCCTACTCTACTGTACTTCTATTCTGTGTATCAGTTAGGTCTACCCAAGGGTAATATAGATATGGGTGCTACGTGGGGTTCTTATATGGGCCTTATACTATTAGGCGGATGCTATGCGTCTATAGGCATATTTTCTTCAGCTGCTACTTCTAATCAGATAGTGGCATTCGTGCTAGGAATGTTTCTCTGCTTTTTCTTTTATGTGGGTTTCCAGCAGATTAGTAACTTGAGTTTATTTGGTGGTTGGGATAGTTTTATTCAAAATTTGGGGATACAATATCACTATGATTCTATTAGTCGTGGTGTAGTAGATAGTAGAGACCTAGTTTATTTTGGATCACTGATTTCTTTTTTTTTAGGACTCACATACATAGTTTTGGATAGCAGAAAATGGTAAAAATGAGCAAATCTAAATCTAGAAAGTTCACAGTGCTTAAGAAAGCTGCCTTAGCATTATTGGGGTTGCTTTTAGTCAATGTAGTCGCAGATAAATTTTACAAAAGACTGGATCTTACTAAAGAGGGACGGTATACCTTATCGGAGTCCACTAAGAAACTTTTGAGTAAGGTCAATGATAATGTATATGTCACTATTTTTCTTGATGGGGAGTTACCTCTGGAGTATAAGAGACTAAAATCTGCAACACGTGATATGCTAAATGAGTACCGGTTAGAATCATCGAATGCAGTAACTTTCGATTTTGAAGATATTCTAGAAGATAAAGAGGTCACCGAGAAAGAAGAGATTCTAAAAGAGGTATTTCAGAAAGGGATTCGTATAGAAAGACCGGAGTTGAA
>DNBZ01000234.1 GCA_003484585.1 Bacteroidota bacterium
CTATTGCCTCATCAGTTTGTTTTCTGAAATCTGCTAATAACGGAGCCTTGTCGTATCCTTCAAATGAATCTACTATTTCGTCTGCAAAGCGTACAAATCCGTAAATAGCATAAACGGGCTCTCGTACGGACTCGTTGAGCATGCGTATGCCCAATGAAAACGAAGTGCTGTAGGCGTTGGTTACCATTTTACTGGCTTTTAATGATACTTGATCAAATAATGCTTTCATGCGTGTGATGTTCTTTTTGTATAAGTTGAGAGACTATTTTACCAGATATAATGCTTGGGGGTACACCTGGACCAGGCACGGTTAGCTGTCCGATATAGTATAGATTATCTAATTTTTTATTTTTACATTTGGGTTTAAGTATGGCTGTTTGATTCAAGGTATTCGCAAGGCCATATGCGTTTCCCTTGAAACTGTTATACTCTGATACGAAATCAGAGTGTGCAAAGTTTTCGTAAACTTCTATATGTGGTCTAATATCGTGACCCGTGTGTTTTTCTAACCTGTCGCAAATCATATTAAAATATCGCTGGCGAGTAGGTTCGTTATCCGTGAGCTCTGTAGATACAGGTACGAGAAAGAATAGGTTTTCTTTACCTTCTGGTGCTACACTATCGTCTGTTTTACTTGGATTGCACACATAAAAAAGCGGTGCTTCTGGCCAAGTATGGGTGTCATATATTTCTACTGCGTGATTATCGAAACTCTCATCGAAGAAGAGATTATGATGCTTTATTCCATCTATTTTTTTATTTAGCCCTACGTAGTAAAGTAGGCTAGAGGGTGCCATAACACGGCTATCCCAATATTTTTGGTTGTAGTTTCTGTATTTTTCAGGTAGTAATGATTGTTCGGTATGATGATAGTCTGCACCACTTACTACTGCGTCAGCAGCATGAAATATGTTATTAGACCTAAGACCCAGAACGTTTCTTCCTTCGGCAACTATCTCGGTTACATTAGCAGATGTATGAAATACTACACCTAGCTCGGAGGCCACAGACACCATGGCTTCTACTATCTTATGCATACCACCCATAGGGTACCACGTGCCAAGAGCCATGTCTGCATAGTTCATTAGACTATAAAGCGAGGGAGTGTTTTGTGGTTTAGCCCCAAGGAATAGAACAGGGAATTCGAGCAATTCTATAAGTTTCGGATGCTTAAAGTATTGTCTTATATGTTTGCTTATAGGTTTAAACAAGTCAAGTGAAATCCCCTTACGAGCAGTATCTAAACTCATAAACTCAGTGAAGCTGAGTGAGGGTTTGGTTACAAAATCTCCCATTCCTACTTCATACTTCATTTTGGCCTCAGCCAAAAATTCATAGAGTTTTTCACCAGAACCCTTTTCGTACTTTTCGAAGTAAGCCTTAAGCTCATTCATGGAAGCAGGTATGTCGTCTGGAGCATCTGGCCAGAATACTCTGTAGCTCGGATCTAATCTCTTTAGGTCATAGAAGTCGCTAACTTTTTTACCGAAATCTGCAAAAAAGTCCTCGAAAACGTCAGGCATCCAGTACCAACTTGGTCCCATGTCAAAAGTAAACCCGTCTATTTTTTTGATACGAGCTCTGCCACCTAGTTGATCGTTTTTTTCAAAAACTTCTACTTGGTGCCCATTCTTTGCCAAATAACAAGCATTAGAAAGGGAAGAAAAACCAGAACCAATAAGCAATATCTTCATGTTTAGTTTACTTTTTGTTTATCAAAAACAGTTAAATAGTAAACAACTATGTTTATAAAAGGTTTCTAAGGTCTTCTAAAGAATTGAGAAAAACAACTTTGCCAGCGTAAGCATCCCTTTTGTTTTGAAGATTGACATTGTGCAATAGCACATTAGTGAAAGAAAGTTTACTAACTATTTTATCTAGATATTTGGCAATTCTATCTTCGCTATGGGGGATAGTAAAAGCACATAATATTTCGGTGGCCTCAGAGTTTTTAGCACATTCTATTACATCTACTAACGGCACACTAGGTCCTAGGTAGATGGTCTGATATCCAGATTTTTTAATTAAATAATATGCATATAGAAGACCGATTTCGTGATCTTCTTTTTCTGGAAGGTAAAGTAAAAATTTTCTTTTGCTAGCAACTAATGGTAGCTCATTAATGGCTGAAAAGAGCTTTTGTTTTATCAGTTGGCTAGTGAAATGCTCTTGAGAAGGGTTGAGCTTGCTCACTGTCCACATAAGCCCTATTCGAATAAGGAGAGGGTATAATATATCTTCAATAGTCGCCTCAAAACCATATTGGCTTCTATAGCTAATAAAGGTGCTCTCAAAAGAAATAGCATCGCATTGAAGCGTAGCTCCAATTAATTCATTTATGATTATTTTTTTAGCACCATCAATATTTTCTGATTTTATTTCAAGAATTTGTTGATTTATTTCGTCTTTTGTTAGGGTGCTAACCTTACTTATTCTCATTCCGCTATCGAGAATAGAAGTAATGTTTAAAAGCTTTACTAAGTCCTGAGTATCATAATACCGAATGTTAGTGTCAGTTCGTTTTGGATCTAAAATATTGTAACGCTTCTCCCAAATACGAATAGTATGAGCTTTTATACCAGTTAAATTTTCTAAATCTTTTATACTTAATTCTTTGTTCATAATATTCAAGGTGCACAAAGGTATAGAAAGGAGTTTTTATTTGAACAAAAAAAAAGTGCCCATAATGAGCACTCTTGTAAGTCAGAAAGCCAATCTGAATTATTGCATTAGTAAAAACTTTTGAGCAAAGTGATTTTTTCCCGTCTCATCTTTTGAGGTCCCATCTCTAGGGACTTTGGCTTCTATAGCATCAAGCTCTCCTTTCCTTTTTTTGCTCTTGTACAACACAATATTGATTCCATTTGGTAAAATCTGCTATAAGTTTTCATCGTTGTGGTCTGTGGGGGCCTCTGTGTCGCCTCATTTTATTCACTTTGTCCTTCTGTGTCGCGTTAAGGAAAGGAGTTATGGAAGTAAACATAGAGTCACGTAAAGCATCCATTTGGCCTCTGTGTATTTTAAATAATTCAGTTTGTTTAGGCAACATTACGTCTAGTATTGGAGATGTTTGTTTTATTTGTTTAGCAGTCAAATCTAATCTTTTTACTAGATGATTCTTTTCGGCAATTGGCGATCTCATAAACTTATGCTGGCGAGCCATGCGAGCGTGAGTCATTCTGCCTGAACTAAAAAACCCGAGTACGAATCCTAAAAGTAGGGT
>DNBZ01000336.1:0-2984 GCA_003484585.1 Bacteroidota bacterium
TTCTAGAAATACACGACAAAAAGTACCGTATTGCATTGCATTAGCAAAAGAATTTGGATCTACCGTGCATATAGTGGGATTATCTAAAAGTAGGTCTGGAGAAACGGATAAAAAAGTTTCGTCTTACGTAAATCAAACAGCAAAATATTTGGCCGAGAAAGGTATAAAGTACACGACTAAAATAAACTTGGGTGTGGATATAGCGAAGGAGTGCATAGCTTATGCAGAAGAGGTGGAAGCAGGATTGATGCTTATTATGAGTGAGACTGAAAGTGCAGGTTTATTTAGGGATTCCTACTCGCAACAGCTTGTAAACCATAGTACTGTGCCGGTTATGAGCATACATACTCGAGATACCCGCTTAGCAGGTGCCGCAGGTTACTAAGATTTCATTTAATTTATGGCCCACCCCCTTGGACTCTTTTCTAGATTATACTTATTGAATGATTAAGATTCAGAATGGAAACATCATTTGATAATATATTACTTGCCACAGATAGTCAGGCAGCCTCACTAGATGCAATACAGCGTACCTGTGATTTAGCGATTAAATTTGGGTCTAATATTACTGCTCTTTTTGTAGCTGAAAAGGAAGAGAAAGGTTTTGAAGACTTAATTAATTATATCAAAGGCTACACTAGTTCAAAAGGAATTAAACTAGAAATAATTAATAAAAAAGGAAATTTGTATACTGAGACTATTCAGCAACTAAAGCAGGAAAACTTCTCGCTAGTTGTACTTGGAACTAACAGAGATTCAGTAAGAATAAAGTGGGGCCGCAGCGAAGTATTCAGGGTAGTCAAAAACTCTAATTGTCCTGTAATTTTGTATTGTGGAAGGACAGAAATTACAAGTTTAAAAGAGATAGTCTTGCCCATTTCAGATGCTTCCAATACTCGCCAGAAAGTACCCTATTGTGCCGACTTAGCAAAAGCGTTTGGCTCTACAGTGCATATTTACGGAATTTCAAAGAAAGATAGTAAGGAGACACAAAAGACCGTTGGTTCATATATAAGACAGACAGAGAGATATCTATCTGAACGCGGGATAAAATATTCCGTAGACTCAAAGTATGGAGTGAAAGAATCACGTGCCATTATTGCTTATAGTAAGCACGTGAGGGCTGGTCTTGTGGTTACTATGACGGACACAGATAGTGCTGGAATTTTTAGAAAATCAAATGCTGAAAAACTTGTTTATCAGAGTGATGTTCCCATAATGTGGGTTCACTCCAAAGATACGAGACTCGCTGGTGCTTCAGGTTACTAAAGACCTTTGTCTCGGATTACTAAGCCTGCCGCTGGTTGAGCTGTAGGCATAATAGTAAGTTCGTTTATGTTTACGTGTTTAGGTCTGCTCACTATGTACCAAATAGCATCTGCTATATCTTGAGCTACTAGGTTCTCAAATCCATTATACACATTAGCAGCTTTTGCCTCATCTCCATCTAGTCTTACTAAGGAAAACTCGGTTTCTACGGCTCCAGGATTAACACTGGAAACACGTATTCCAGCTTCAGCTAATTCTCTTCGCATAGCCTTATTTAGAGCATCCACCATATGTTTGGTGCCGCAATATACATTGCCGCCAGCATACACCTCCTTGCCTGCTATGGAGCCTATATTTACTATGTGTCCCTTGGTTTTTTTAAGCAAAGGAATAAGAGATTTAGTGACGTGCAATAAGCCTTTTATATTGGTGTCTATCATTCTATTCCAATGGTCTAAATCTCCATCTTCTAGATTTCCAAGACCTGCTGCTAGACCAGCATTATTTACTAATACATCTATAGCTTGCCACTCCGCAGGTATTTGGTTTACAAAGGATTGTACTTGCTCTGCATCTCTTACATCTACTTGCATGGTATATGTTTTAACACCATACTTCGTTTCTATCTCTTTAGCTTGCTCAGTAAGTCTGTCGGCTCTGCGGCCATTGAGTACTAGATCGAAGCCTTCCTTTGCAAAGGTATATGCCGCTGCTTCTCCTATTCCAGATGTAGTACCTGTAATTAATGCTATTTTACTCATTTTTTGGCCTTGCCTTTGAGCATATTTAGAATGTCTTCGTCACTCATTTCTAGCATTCCTGAAGATAAGATTTCTTTTACCTCTGGAGCTAACTGATGGTTCGGATATTCTGCTAAAAACTGATTATAGTACTTTTTAGCTAGTTCTATATCTTTAGCATATTCCCACGCCACAAAACCTGCTCTATACAAGAGATTGCCTCTGTTTTCATACTCCGGGAATTGGCTCGCGGCCTGGGCCAGACTGCCTATAGCTTCATCAAAACTTCCTACGGCTGTATGTGCCAGAGTTAGTCTTTCGTAATCCATTGGCTTTACATCTTTATCCGCTTCTATCTTTTGCTCATAGATTTTTATCACATCCTGCCATTGTGCAGCTGTAGGTAGGTTGTCTTCTAGTACTTCGCTTATTAGGTCATCAGCTTTGCCAAATTCTGTTGCTTTGGTATGCACCAAGGCTAAATTTATAGCAGCATTTCTGAATCTGTCGGTACTATCATCTCTAGTAATATATTCTGTTAGCAAGATTTGAGCTTCGCCTAAATTATTCTCATAGAAGTAGTATTGTCCTGCTGCATATAAGTAGTCATTTGCTTGAGCATCGGCATATTTCATTCCATATGCTTTGTGCAGTAGAGCTAGTTCTTCTAGTCCTTCTTTGGTGCCAGTTTTTTCTGATTTTTCAAACTCTGCTATCTTAGCTAGTTCAGCTTCTTGACTAGGGGAGCACGCAGCCATCAGGCCGCATAGTGCGATTATTACGGTTATTTTTTGCATAAAATTTTTAGTATTGACTAGTTCGCAAAAGTACTAATGTACAGGCTTCTAAGGTTGCTATCTTTTGCGAACTTGCTAGCTCCATTAGTTCTAGGTTTTCAGTCCCAGGATTAAAAATGATTCGTTTGGGTTTTAAGGCCAAGATTCTATCGTAAAAATCCTTTTGAATAGTAGGGTT
>DNBZ01000336.1:3035-4295 GCA_003484585.1 Bacteroidota bacterium
TCTACTAACATTTCTGTGGCTATGTAGGCATATCTTTCTGGCTTAGGAGTAGCCCCAAGTACGAGCGTTTTTTTATTCTGCGGCATATCCTAGATAGTTAAAAGGTGTGATGTTGCTTATCTCTATTTTTACTGCGGTGCTTACATCTAGTTTAGTCACGAAGGTGGCAATACTCTCAGCATTTATACCATCGTTGGTTCTTGTTAGGTCCTTCAGTAGTTCGTATGCACCTTCTATTTTTTCTCTACGAAGTATGGTTTGTATAGCCTCTGCAGTTACAGCCCAGTTTCTATCTAAGTCTGCGTGTATAGCTTTCTCATTTAGTATCAGCTTGCCCATTCCCTTGTCTAGGCTTTTCAGAGCTATGAGAATATGCGAAAGTGGTACTCCCACGTTTCTCAGCACCGTGCTATCTGTTAAGTCACGTTGTAGTCTGCTAATAGGTAACTTGTTACTCAGGTGGTCCAGTAGTGCATTGGCTATTCCTAGGTTTCCTTCAGCATTTTCGAAGTCGATAGGATTTACTTTGTGCGGCATGGCACTAGAGCCTACTTCTCCAGCTACTATCTTTTGCTTGAAGAAATCCATACTAACATACTGCCAAATATCTTTAGCAAAATCCATCAGGATTACGTTGATACGTCTCATCGCATCAAACACGGCAGCTAGTTGGTCGTAGTGATCTATCTGAGTAGTTGGGTAGCTTCTTATTAAACCTAAGTCGGCAACTAGTTTGTCTCCAAACTCTGGCCAGTTTATTTGAGGAAATGCTAAACGGTGAGCATTGAAAGCTCCTGTAGCTCCGCCAAACTTCGCACTTATGGGTGTTTCTATAAGTGTATCTAGCTGCACTCGTATACGCTCTGCAAATACGGCAAACTCCTTGCCTACAGTCGTAGGAGTAGCTGCTTGACCATGAGTACGACTAAGGAGTGGTATGCTTTTCCATTGCTCGGCAAAGGCAGTTATTTTCTCTTGAATGTTTTTAATGTTTGGAATTATAACTTCGTCTATGCCCAGTTGCAGGCTAAAAGGAATGGCTGTATTATTCACATCTTGACTAGTCAGCCCAAAGTGTACAAACTCGCCGTATTCTTCTAGATTAGTGCCTTTTAGTTTTTCTTTGATAAAGTATTCTACAGCTTTTACATCGTGATTGGTAGTCTTCTCTATGTCTTTTATTTGCTGAGCATCTGCTTCGCTAAAATTAAGATATAAGCCTTTCAGAAAGTCAGTGTCCGTAGATGATATGCTAGGAAA
>DNBZ01000274.1 GCA_003484585.1 Bacteroidota bacterium
CATTCGCCGCGGCGAATGCTTTTTTTGTGCTTCACTTTTTCACTATTTGCTTATCAATCTATCGCAGGTGACTAAATCTTCCTCTTAAGAAATCGACACTTCTAGCTACTAGTGGTGCCGTAGTTTGGCTAAATAACCACTCTGGATTAGGCAGACTAGGCTCACTTCTTTCTACAAAATCTAGGTGAGAGTCTGTAAGAGCTCGTTCATCGCCTCTGTACGTGGCCCATTTCTGGGTCCAGCAGTACGTACTCGGAAAAAGCTGTCTGTGGTGTACAGCAGAACTATTGCCATCTAGGTGCTGTATCATAAGCTGTGCTCTACTATTGATGGTTTTGCAGTATTCTATATAGTCGGCAGTCACTGTACCATACACCTTTACTACTTCACCACTATCTGTGGTAGCTTCGCCCATATACACGTCCTCTTTTTTGAGTTCATATACATTCTTAGAAAAATCTACACCGCCTATGTGAGCATCGTCCATTTCTATTTGTATAATATCATCTGGTGCTCCATCTAGCTCACCCGGTTCTACTACTCGCATAAATCTATAGCGAGTTCCTTTAAAATTATTTCGAACTGTATTGAAAACTTCATCTGTATTGTAGCTTCTAAAAAAGCGTCCATTATTAGCAAACTCTAGTACTACGTTTACAGTACCGGCATCTTGAGCACTGTCTAGCACTTTGGTGCTCACTACTCCGGCTCGGAAACTATTGGCTTGTACAAAGTGATGATACGCTTGTCGAGCACGCTGCTTATTATCCAAGGTTAGCAGTCGCTCGCCTTCTAGCTTATGAGCCATAGCGGCCTCTTGTCTTACCGTTGCTAGTTCGTTTTGCACGTTTGTGAGAGTCACCAAACCCGCATACAATGGGTAGCGTCTAATAGCAGCATTTAAATAAGCTATCATTTCATACTCACGCACCATTTTGTCGTACTTGAACATAGCATCCATATTGTCATGAAAACGAATGACTTCCATATGTTCATTTACAGCTAGCGTATATGCTTGGCGAAGCACTTTCTCTGCTTTACCCAACTGCGGCTTTTGCTGCAGACGATTTACTGCCTTGTATACAGCAGTATCATAATCTCCCTGCTCTAGTCGTTTTTTACCAGAACTACATGCTGCTAGGAGTAAACAGCTGATTGCGATTAAAATGTAATTTCTTTTCATGGTATTGCTTTTTTTACTGGTTCAGCATACCTATTTCATATACTGTACCTATTTTAAAATAATACCATAAATATCTTTTTTTCAATACTTTAACACAAAATAGCATGAGCTAAACCGTCTACTTAGCAGGACGATATACATACAGTGAGGCTTTGACTCCAAAGCAGAGTGCGATATTTGCGATTGTAAAGACTAATTAACCTTAGTCAGAACTTCCGCCGCCCGAGTTATTGTTTGGCTTTCGTCTGAAGTTTCGGCTATTGCCGCCGCCGCCATTACGGTTGCCGCTATTTCTGTTTTGGCCTCCGCCGCCTCTGTTGTTATTTCCACCTCGGCCTTGCTCACGTTTCTTGCCACCTTCTACAGGACCTTTAGTAGGCTCAAAACCTTCTATTACAGTACCTTCTAGTCGCATCCCAAGAACCTTTTCTATGCCTCGTACATATTCTTCTTCATCTGCACTTACTAGCGAGATAGCTTGTCCACTGGCACCTGCTCTACCTGTTCTACCTATACGGTGTACATAGTCTTCTGGCACGTTAGGCAATTCAAAATTAATAACATAAGGAAGCAATGGAATATCTAGACCTCTAGCTGCTATATCTGTAGCTACAAGTACGCTTACCTTCTTGTCTTTAAATTCAGAAAGTGCTTTCGTACGAGCGTTTTGAGATTTGTTTCCGTGAATAGCTGCGGCAGTTATCTTCGCCTTATTTAGCTTCTCGGTCAGTCTATTAGCTCCGTGCTTAGTTCTAGTAAACACAAGCACCTGATGCCAGTTTCCATCCCAAATCAATTTGGTGATTAGTTCTGTTTTACGCTTAGCATCACATCTATATATAAACTGATCTACTAATTCTGCTGTAGTATTCTCTGGTGTAGCTTCTACCGTTACAGGATTAGTCAATATACCATTGGCCAGTGTACGAATCTCACGAGAAAACGTAGCACTAAATAATAGATTCTGACGCTTTGCAGGCATCATACCCATTATCTTTTTGATGTCTCTTAAGAAACCCATGTCTAGCATTCTGTCTGCCTCATCTAGCACCAAAAATTCTACATCTCTTAGCGATATAAAACCTTGATTTTGAAGATCCATTAATCTACCAGGGGTAGCCACTAGTATATCTATACCGTTTCTTAATTTATTTACTTGCGAGCTTTGTTTTACACCACCAAAGATCACCATACTGCGTAAATCTATGTGTTTACTGTAGGTCTCTATATCTGCAAGCACCTGAGCAGCAAGTTCACGAGTAGGCGTGAGCACTAATGCTCTAATTACCCGTTTGCTTCTAGGTGGTTCCTTCGTAAGTAATTGTATCATCGGCATAGCAAAACCTGCTGTTTTACCTGTACCTGTTTGGGCAGATGCTAGTACATCTTTACCTTCTAATACTCTTGGAATTGCTTTTTCTTGAATGGGGCTAGGAGTTACATATCCTAGCTCTTCTACCGCTTTTAGTAAGGCATCGGAAAGGCCTAGTTCTTTAAATGTCATATATTCTGTTTGAAATGACAATCTTCTCTCGACCTCACTCCTCTTTATTATTTGGTGCAAAGGTAAGCCGTTACTATCACTACTGTCCACGAAGTGACATACAACCCTTTATATTGGACGGTTCTTTTATAGATTGACCCATATTTACCCTAAACCAAAATCAATGCAAAAAATCATAGACCAAAAACACGATCAAACCACATGGTATTACGCTCTCTCTCGTATGTGCGAAAGAGCAGGGTAAGCGATATAAACATAGGCAGTTTTTCATTCTACATTATAGCAATGACTATACTTTCTCTTGCAGAAATCTGTATAGCTCCCTTGGTCTTTTCTACTATTACTAAATATGCTGATCCTAGATATTTGGCAATTATTATTAGTTTAGCTTTTATCCCTGGCCTAATCTTCCGTGCTATAACGAGTCAACTATATTCTACTTACTATGATAGTACTATCGGACAGTACGTAGGTTATGGACTTTTAGCCATACTACTGATGGGTGTCACTATTTATTTCTTTACATCCAAGGATGGTAAATTTTTGGCTCAAAGTCAAGGAGAAGCTGAAGTAAATAAAATCGGCCCAGAGTCATAATTTCATATTGTAGTTCTTTATTCATATTTCAAATCTTACTTTTACACAATGAGCAAGCACATGGACTCTCGACGTCAATTTTTAAGAAACATATCCCTTTCTGCAGCTGCATTCTCCTTTATGCCTTTCACCGCAAGGGCAAAAACACTAAGCAGTAATAAAAAAGAGGAGTGCGAAAAAACGACCCTAGACTACTACGGCGAAGGACCTTTCTACACAGACAATCCTCCTACTCTCACTGATGGAAAACTAGCAAAAGAATCAGAAACAGGAACTAAGATTCGAATTACGGGCAGAGTACAAAACCTAGATTGCTCGGAGTTTATCCCTGATACTATAGTAGATGTATGGCAAGCCAATGATGCCGGA
>DNBZ01000031.1 GCA_003484585.1 Bacteroidota bacterium
TTGCCCAGGTTTCACTTTATGATACTTGGCAAACGTACTTACTTCAGTAGTTCCGTCTGCATTATCTTGGATACGAGGATTATCTTTTGTATTGCTAGTATTAGAAAAATAGTCTTTTACCACTTTTTCTTCCATTACTGCTACTTTACCTGTCGGAATCCAGATAAGCTGGTCTATTTTAATCACCTCGTCAGAACCCGGATTCTCATCTACTATTGACTTTAGTTTGATTTTATATTGCTTGCTTATGCTATATAGTCCATCGCCCTTTTCTACTTTATGAATGATATAGGTTTTACCATTTTTCACTTTGGTACCCACGGAATCCGTTTTGTGAGCAAAAGTAAAGTGTCCGATCAAAATAAAAGTTAGTAATATTAAGTGTTTCATTGTATTGTATGGTGCAAATTTATCTATGATATTTCTTCGTTTAACATTTAGTTATTCACGTTTATTGTTTGTATTCGTAGTATTGTGGTTAAAATGAAACAAATCTTCGTTCAACTCTTTCTATTATTAACTGCACTGAGTGCTTTCGCACAAGATAGCACAACTAAAGTTATTGTTTTTGAGCTTAAAGATGATATCAGTAAAGAATCTAGCAGATTAGCTCTTAGGGCTGTGCAAAAAGCGGAAGACGAGAATGCAACATTACTCTTGGTACATATGAATACGTATGGAGGATTGGTAGAGGATGCCGAGATAATACGCTCTGCCCTGATAAACACCAAGATACCAACTGCTGTATATATAGAAAGTAATGCTGCTAGTGCAGGGGCACTGATTTCTCTAGCGTGTGACGAAATCTATATGCGAAAAGGAAGCAGCATAGGAGCTTCTACTGTAGTATATCGTGATGGAACCAAGGCCATAGACAAGTACCAAAGTTATTTTAGAAAGCTAATGAAAACCACGGCTGAAAGTAAGGGTATGGTGCCACAAATATCGATAGATGGTGACACCACTTATATATACAAACGAAATCCTGCTATTGCCCAAGGAATGGTAGACGAACGAATAGTGGTAGAAGGACTAGACGACTCATCCAAAGTAATAACACTGACCACTGACGAAGCTATAAAGTGGGGCTATTGTGAAAAAGTGATACCTAGTTTTCAAGAGTTAATTACTTATAAGAATTTAGACAATGCAGAGATTATAAAACTTCAACCCTCTTCTCTAGATGAGTTCTATTCATTCCTTAATTCTCCTGTAACTAGTTATTTTATTGGCCTTCTGGCACTAGTTGCCTTTGTACTAATGGCACTAGAGATATTTGTAATCCCAGGGTTTGGTATTGCTGGATTAAGCGGTATTGTATTGCTTATTATTAGCTTGATGCTATCTGTGCTGCGGTCCACTAATTTTGATGTTGCAGATACTAGTCATATGAAGTTATACTCCATTATAGCATCATTCTTAATTGGGCTTGGTGTTCTACTTATGCTACTTATTATATTTAGAAAACGAATCCTGAATTTAAAGCTATTTGACTCCGTAGTATTAAAAAGCACAATAGGTACTAAAGTAAATATACAGCAAGAAAGCAATGATCTAGCCGATCTACAAGAGGCTCAAGGAGTGACAGTAAGTGCTCTACGTCCTATGGGTAAAATTATAATAAATGGCACCACTTTTGAAGCTAAAACCAATGGTGAGTTCATAGATAGCGGAGCTAAAGTTAAAGTCATAAGCATCGAAAACCAGTATCTAGTGGTCAAACCAATATAATTTATGTTAAAATCAATATTAATACTACTAGCCGTTACAGTGATACACATAGGTGTATCTGCCCAAGTAGAAAAAGAAGTTCAAATCAAAATACACGATACCATCTATTTTGATGCGTGTCAAGGAGATGTTTATGAACACATAGACTTATACAAAAAGACTCGTTTCGAGCAAGATACGATAGATTTTGATAGCGTAGATGGGGAAGCTTTTTATGATGCTTTTTTTAATACAGGAGATTTTGATGTAGCAAGGTTACCGTGCTTTTACTCTGGCTCGTATGGAGTAATAAAACATATAATGACCGTTATGGATGATACTGGCATAGAGCACACCGTGATCGTAGCAATGATAAAAAACGGGATTTCTGCAGCTTACATGCTTGGAGATGTCTTTATGACTGATGAAGTGCTCTATGCACCCAAGCAATGAAAATATTAATAATAAGACTCAGCTCTATAGGCGACATAGTATTAACTACTCCGGTAATACGATGCACTCGTGCAGCATACCCTGATGCTGAAATTCACTTTTTAACCAAAAAGTCCTTTGTTAGCTTAGTGGAGCACAATCCAAATCTGAATGCAATAAAACCATATGAAAAAGCTCTAGAAAATGAACTTGTACAGCAATTGCAGTCGGAAAGCTATGACTTAGTAATAGACCTGCATAAAAACGTACGAACTAGAAGACTAATAAAGACACTAAATACCAAGTCTTTAAGCTATAATAAAGAGAATATTCGCAAATGGTTATTTGTTAATTTTAAAATAGATCTGTTACCAGATGTTCACATAGTAGATAGGTATTTTGCAAGCTTAAAAAGGGTCAATATTTTAAACGACAATCAGGGGATTGACTTCTTTTACTCCCCAAACTTCCAACTAAATTTGAGTGATTATAACCTTGTAAAAAAGGAGTTTACAGTCATCACAGTCGGGGGTACTTACTTCACCAAGCAAATCCCTGAGAGTGTTTTGTTGTCGTTATTTAAACGTTTAAACAGCCGCATCGTCCTTATAGGAGCGGGTGAAGCTGATGCCAAAAAAGCAGAGCATTTGACTAAAAACACT
>DNBZ01000202.1 GCA_003484585.1 Bacteroidota bacterium
GCTACTGCTACCTCTTCAGGTGTAGTCACTATTACCACTCCGCTTAGAGGGATGTGTTGTATTATGCTCAGATGAGCATCTCCCGTACCTGGTGGTAAATCTACAAACAGGTAGTCTAACTCTCCCCATTTTACATCCGTGCAAAACTGTGTGATAGCTTTGCTCAGCATGGGACCACGCCATACTAGAGCTTGCTTGCTTTCTACTAAATAACCAATACTCATAGTCTTGATACCATCTTTTTCTATGGGAAGCATTAGATTACCTTCCATTGCTGGTTTTTCGTTTTGAGTACCCAGTAATGTAGGAACTGAAGGTCCATGTATATCCGCATCTAAGAGTCCTACTTTAGCACCTGCTTTACTTAGGGTTCTAGCTAGGTTTAGAGCCACCGTACTTTTACCTACGCCACCTTTGCCAGAGGCTACTGCCACTATATTTTTTACAGAAGACAATACAGTATTATTATCTCTACTTACTTGCACATTGCTTGTAATATTGATATCTACCTCTGCAGTCTTACTTACCATAGTGCTTATCGCAGTTCTACATGCGTTGGCTATGCTATCTTTCATAGGGCACGCTGGTGTAGTGAGCACTAGGTCAAAAGATATCTTATTGCCCTCTATAACAAGGGACTGAATCATATTAAGGGTCACCAAATCTTTATTTAAATCTGGATCGTCTACGTAGCTTAGTGCCTTTAAAACTTCTTCCTTATTTATCATGAAATATTTCTTAGAAATGGAAACATCCTTTTGTTCATCTTCAATACAAACCACTTTACGAACTTATGCTCACCCAATAGGCTGCCTATGACAAAGAGAAAGATTTGATATATGAAGTATACCATAACAATGGTGACTGTAAGCTGCCACCATGACAACTCACCGTAGGTAGACTTATCAAACAATGCTATTGTTATTGGTTTTCTAACGAACGTAATAGAAGTGCCCGTAATGGCGAAAATTACAAATATCCAAGTCATTCGAGTATTACTCTCTACTCCCCACTTCGTTTTCCATTTTTCCCAGATAGATTTCATTCCTTTTGCAAAGCTATTTTTATATATAAAACTTCTGTACATACAATGATGTTTTTGAGGGGTCCGTTTTGCTTTTACCAAAAACTAAAAGTATCACTATAAATGTTGGTAGTTAAGCCCTACAGTAGAGCTAGGACCTAAACTTAACGGTACGCTCAATATGATTTCAAAAGTTAAATCCCCTAAAAAACAAAGAAGGGGAAGCAAATGCTCCCCCTTCTTTTAAACTTAGCTTTTTAGTTTTTGGTATTTCTAGTACACTAGTTTAAAGTCTACTCTACGGTTAAGTGCTCTACCTTCTGCAGAACCATTATCTGCTACTGGTTTAGTCTCACCATACCCTTCTGCTGTCATTCTGCTTTCCGTTACTCCTTTAGAGGCTATATACATTTTTACAGCATCGGCTCTCTTCTGAGAAAGAGTCATATTGGCAGCATCGGCTCCTTGACTATCTGTATGCCCTTCTATCATAACTTTAGCCTCCTTGTACTCATTCATAATAGTTGCAAGTTGGTCTAGGTTTGAAAAAGACTCCGCTTTTATAACGTCATTACCACTTTCGAAGTAAATTCCTTTTGCAGCTAATCTTATTTGTTCTTTTACCTCTTCTTTTATCTCTGGGCAACCCTTGTTAGCAGCTACACCTGGAGTTGCAGGACAAACATCTAAGTGATCAAAAACACCATCACCATCACTGTCTGGACAACCTTCGCCTTCTTTAGAGCCCGGTTTTAGTGGGCATTTATCTTCAGAATCTTGTATGCCATCTTTGTCGCTATCTGGACAACCAGCAAACTCTTTAAGACCTGGCACATCTGGACACTTATCGTCCGTATCTGCTATGCCGTCTCTATCTTTATCGTCTTTAGGACAGCCATCGTTATCCTTATCTCCTGCAGAGAATGGGCATTTGTCAAGGTGATCATATAGTCCGTCACCGTCACTATCTGGGCATCCTTCGCCTTCTTTGCTTCCTGCCTTCTTAGGACATTTATCTTCAGAATCCATTATACCGTCACCATCCGTATCTGGGCAGCCATTAAATTCTATAGTACCTGGTATCTTAGGACACTTATCTTCTTCGTTTACTATACCATCTTTGTCATCATCATATGGACAACCAACAGTATCTACCTCATAGCCTTCCGGTGTCTTAGGACAGATATCAAATCTGTCGCTGATACCATCATTATCGCTATCCTTTATAGTATATCCAGCATTTCCATTGCCGCCAAAGTTAAATACTAATCCTATGTTATGATAAGCATACACATCGTGCAATGGCTTATTACCTTCTTGAGCACTATTAAGTCTAGCACCTGCAATAGTGTAAGGTGATGCATCATAATTATCATCGAAAGCATAGTTAAACTGCTCGCTAATATTTAAGTCAAATGATTCACTTAATTTAATTTTAACACCTAAACCAGCATTCCATTGAGAAGATATCCAAGTTCTACTTTGGGTATAGCCTTCTGGCACAGAGCCTGGAGTAAATTTAGAGATAGACTGCATAGCACCCCAACCTGCACGCACGTATGGTTTGAATCTTGCATCTTCTTTTATAATGGAGCCATTGTTAAGTTTAAAAGTAACGCCTAGCATTACTTCTGTGATTCTAGCTCTAAAACCTTGTCTATACACTTCTGCTTTCATAGTGTCATACGATTGCTTATAAAATCCTAAGTCTCCTACAGATCCATACACATTAAAGTCAAAAGACTTATTAAGGTACATTCCAAAGGCACCTCCTACTGCTTGATAGTCTGGACTTGCTTTAAAATAAAGAGCAGAACCTAGATCGCCGTGATATTCTCTAATACCGCCGTTTACCTCTAAGCCAAACTTCTTATTATAAGACTGTGCATTAGCACATAAGGTGAAGAGAGTAAATGAAATGAGTAAAGTTAGTAAGTTTTTATTCATAATTGATTGTTCCTTTTTTCTATTCGAGTAAGCAATATTACACTAATTTGACAAATCACAAAAATATTTTTAACCTATTAACTCCAAACTTTCGTGCCTTCTGAGCAATTTTTGCAAATATCTAGGTTACTTCTGCTCTTAAGGATTAGTCTTCTAAAGCGATTATACTCTTCGCCCTGCCATATAGAACGAAATGTCATTTTTTCAATTTCTCCTAGTCTGTAAGTGGCATCTTTGTCAAAACAGCACGGGACCACCTTCCCATCCCAGGTTATTACACACCCTTGCCACATACGCCAGCAGTGACTCAATAGGCCATTTTTAATCTTAAATTTTAGCCCATCTTTTTCGTAGCGAGCATACTTCGGGTTTTTTGGCAATAAATCGCTCCCAGCTTCAAAATTATATATCTGAGCGGTCTTAAGTGCTAAATGATCTACTCCCACTTCTTTGGCTAGTTGCTGTATCTCTTCTATCTCTCCTTCATTATGCCCAAAAACAATGAATTGCCAGATGATAAATGGGGTTTTACTTCCTGCCGCTTTTTTCAATTTCACCATTTTCTTGGTGCCTTCTACCACCTTATCTAGACTGCCGCCTATTCTGTACTTACCATAGCTTTCTTGCTTGGCACCGTCTATAGATATGATCAGCCTGCTTAATCCACTTTCTATTGTTTTTTTACAATTAGCATCTGTGAGATAATGTGCATTAGTACTAGTAGCCGTATAGATATTATGCTTGGTAGCATAGCTCACCATTTCTGTAAAATCCTTATTAAGGTATGGCTCTCCTTGAAAGTAGTATGTGATATACGTTAGTTCCTTGTGCAATTGGTCTATCACCGTTTTATTGAGCTCAGGCTCTAGCATGCCTATAGGGCGACTAAATGCTCTAAGGCCACTTGGGCACTCTGGGCAGCGTAGATTACAGCTAGTAGTAGGCTCTAGAGAAATAGAAATAGGTTGTCCTTTATGGTAATTGTTTTTGGTAATTTTACTAATATGATATGAAATAAAAATCTTCGACGCATTCAACAATCTCCTACCGGTAAGAGTTTTAAAGTATGTGAGTCCATCTATTAGTTGGGCTTTTTTAGACATTACGATAGTTCTGTTCTTTTAATGAAAAAATATGCACCAAAAACGAGTAAAAGCATGATGTACCATAAGTTAAAAATCCAGCCTAGTATGCCTCCACCCATGGCATAGAAACCAGTAATAACTGTAAAAAATCCTCCGGCAAAATACAAGTGTAGCCCAGTGCCTTTTTTCATTCGTAAAAAAACCACCCCAATGAGCATCACTATGCACCCAATTATTCTATAGAGACTCAGCTTCTTAAAACTATAAATGTTTAGCCTTTGATCTATGTCTTTTTTGTAGGATTCTATGGCACTTATAGCAAGGTCGTCATCCTCAAAATCGACTTTCCTATTTTCTAACTCTTTTAAAACGCCTTCTTTTATGATAGTCGCATCTTCTGGCTGACTATACGTGCCAAAGTTGGTAACCACATTAAATGCCAATAGGAAAGTAAGCACTAACCCTATAATTTTATGTGCATTTATCTGTTTCAAGCGAGGTGCAAAGTAAACAAAAATTAGCCCTAGGAAACCCTAGGACTAATTGAATTTATTACTGTCTATGAACAAAGAGTTAGGTAACTCTTACCCTAACTCTCTTTAGGCTATAAAGAAGCAATAAAACGAGTGTAAACCCAAATACTACTTTAGGTAACAAGCCTCCTCCTTCATTATCTATTTTTAGTGTTGGAAAGGCTTTTTCTTCATCCTCCTCTATACTCTTCACTTTGCCTGTACCATTGGCGAATCTTTTTTTAGAATAATAAGCTAAATGCTGCCTTGAGTATCAATACGCCTCATAGGCTTGTTCTTACACGCCAACAATCATGAAAATGATCGCTCACCATGCCCACAGCTTCCATATACGCCATACAAATAGTGCTACCTACGAATTTGAATCCTTCTTTTTTTAATGATTTGCTCATAGCGTCACTCTGTCGCGTAGTGGTTTGTACGTCTGCCCAGGACTCTACGTTTATTTCTAAAGTCTTGTAGTCCGTAAACTGCCAGATGTATTTATCAAATGTGCCATTTTCAGCTTTAAGTCTTAGGTATTGTTTAGCATTATTAATGGTGGCTTCTATCTTGCCTCTATGGCGAATAATCCCAGGGTTACTAAGTAATATTTCTATCTCATTCTCTCCATAACCCGCGATACGCTTCGCATCAAAATTATCAAAGGCTAATCGGAATCCTTCCCTCTTTTTTAGGATGGTATGCCAGCTGAGTCCCGCTTGAAAAGTTTCTAAAATCAAGGTTTCAAATAAGATAGCATCCTCGTGTACCGGTATGCCCCATTCCTCGTCATGGTATTTTACATAGAGCTCATCTTTGAGACACCATTCGCATCTTTTTTTGCCATCTTGTGGGTCAAAACTTACCTTTACCATGTCATTTTATTTATGTTAGAGTCAAATAACGGTATAGAATTCGCCAATAACAATAAGATTCCATTAGTAGAAGTAATTACTCAGATGGAAAAGGAAATACAAATGAGCGGAGAGCAGTATACTTTTGGCAGTGACACCCCGCTCAACCTAATAGCAGAACTTTCCACATTTCTAAAGCAAATAGATAGCGGTACACGAATAGACAACCTCTTTTATCGTATTGATATTAATCCTGCTAAAAAAGG
>DNBZ01000346.1 GCA_003484585.1 Bacteroidota bacterium
ATTGGGTGTACGACAAATCTCACTTTTCGTAAAGAGTAGTATATTCAAGAAAAAAAATGACAGAGCAAGAGTTAGCCTTATCGATTTTTAGAAAGAAGTATGAAGAATGGAGTGACGGTCAGGAAAGAAACCAAGACGGTTATAGCTACGAGAAGTCATATCATGAAATGATTCAAGATGTTGCTAATGAGGTATTTAAAGCCTCGTTAGGGGCTGTTCCTAAAAGTGTTAATCAAAAAAAAACTCCAGACATTATTTGGCAAAGTAGAGATAAGGAAGACTCATCCGCTTTGTAGCTTGCCAAATAGTATTGGGATGAGTTGCTATACTCAGGAATTGGTTTGTCAAGTAGGACAGGAATATACCTTCTCTCATGGGGAAAAAGTTTTCGACCAATTCACAAAATCAGAAGTGCATGCCAAACAAATTGAACGGGTCAGCCATTATTGGGGTCAGAAGTTGATAGAAGAAGATTGTAATAGAATAAAAAAAGAAGAGCTTGCTGAGTACAGCCCAGAGGACGCAGATGAGTTGTATTATGTAAGCGTAGATGGCTCCATGTACTTTACTAGAGAAGAGGGCTGGAAAGAGATAAAATTAGGTCGTATATTTAAGGCAAGCAACCTTTTGAGAGTAAGCCCTTCAAGACGAGAAGTGAAGAGTTCTCAGTACGTTACTCATTTAGGTGGAGTCAAAGACTTCATTCCCAAGATGGACTATCATATAGAGAATTTGAAAAATAAAGTATTCATTGCTGATGGAGCAATATGGATATGGAACTGGATAGAAGACACTTATCCCGAGTGTGTTCAGATAGTAGATTATTATCATGCCAGGGAACACCTATGCGAATTTGCGAATGAGGTGTTTAAGAGCGATGATAACAAGAGAATACAATGGATAGAGAATGTCAAGCAGGTGTTGATAGAACAAGGAGTAGACCCCATTATTGAAGACCTTCTTTCAATGGAAGTATCCGATACATATATAGCATCAAAGGACAAACTTCTTGGCTACCTTCAACCCAATAAGAAAAGAATGCAGTACCATAAATTTATAGAAGATGGTTTAGATATAGGCTCGGGGGCAATGGAAGCGGCTCATCGAAATGTGCTCCAACATCGAGTAAAACGATCTGGACAGCGATGGACCATAAATGGAATACAGCAGATCACCACATTAAGAGCATCCCTGATGAGCACCAACAATGGACAGAGATTACACGCTCTAATACAGAAAAAAGCAGCTTAAAGTGGAATTTGTCGTACACCCGTTTGATTGGTCAAGGTGACCTTGGGTTCAACTTATCAATTAGAAACATGCGAAAGTTTGCTTATGATTTCGCTGTGAAGGCTTTATGAATCCAATAATATTAAAATAGGCACTTTGGATAAATCATTTTGATAGCAAGAATATGCCTTTTGGAATTTGTGATTTGGAGCAAGATGATTTCGATACTATTACTTAAATCTCTTCTTTAATTCACGGATAATTTCTTCTAACCCATTTAATTTAATCTCATAAACGGTGTCTAGTTGTATGCCTAGTTTCCCTTTTGGGAAGCCTCCTTTTCTTTTGAACCATTCAAGATACTCTATAGGTAAGTCACATAGAAGTCTGCCACTAAACTTACCAAAAGGCATTTTTACGGTAACGATTTGTTTTAGTATTTCTGGATTAGGTGACACGAAACAAAGGTGGGATTTTTTAACCAAAAATATTTGACTATTTTTGTTGGGACATTATTTGTCATATAATGATTTTTGGAGGATACATAGCACGTTGGAGAGAAGCAAAAGGCATAAGTGTTTTGGATTTTTCTATGGCCACGGGTATAGACCGTGCACTCATAAGTAAGTATGAGAGAGGAAAAAGACTGCCATCTGAAAATCATCTTACTAAGATGGCTAATGCTATGGACCTGCCGCTAGAGCAAGTACGCAAAGAGTACCTTGCAGATAAGATAGCGAAGCTTTTGGAGTACGAGGTAAATCCAGGGGAAATACTTATGGCTGCAGAGACTAGAATGGAGTACTTGGTATCTAAAAAGGCGTTACAGTTGGCCCCACTGAGCACTGAGGTAAAGAGTAAGCTGGCGGCTATAGATCTGCTGCGAGAGCAGTGGAATAGTCTCAAGCCGCTAAATGCTACCCAGCTGCGTAAGATGAATGAGTATTTCGAAACACGCTATACATACGAAAGCAATAGAATAGAAGGCAATACACTCACCTATCAGGAGACGCACCTCGTAGTGGCCGAGGGACTTACTATAGGTGGCAAAAGTCTTGCTGAGCATCTCGAAGCTATTAATCATACGGAGGCTATTGGCTGGCTCCGAAGTTTGGTAGCGGGTAGTGATGAGGTGAATAGACGCAATGTCCTAGATCTGCATAGTCTCGTACTGAAATCTATAGATTCTGATAATGCAGGACGCTATCGCTCCGTACCCGTGATGATAGGTGGTAGTGAGCATGAACCTCCGCAGCCATTTCTGCTAGATAAGCTAATGGAGGATTACTATAAACACTATACGAAGCAAAAGCAAGTACTGCATCCTGTGATTTTAGCTGCGGAGATGCACGAACGCTTGGTGAGTATACACCCATTTATAGATGGTAATGGGCGAACTTCTCGTTTGCTAATGAATTTTATCCTGCTAAAAAACGGGTATACTATAGCTAACCTAAAAGGCGACTATGACTCACGTATGGCCTACTACAAGGCTCTAGGAAATGTACAAGCAGATAATAATCCTGAGCCTTTTTATCATCTTATTCTAGATAAGGTAAAAGAAAGCTTAGAGGAACATCTTGCTATGGTATGATACTTAGTCTTTGGCCTATTTCGTAGTATAAGGAATAGGCCATTTTACGGGTCTATTTCAGGTCGACAGAATTAAAGGTTTTTTTATCTAAAACTACTCTTACTTATACCTTGTTAGCTCTTAGATTTGACGCCTTGATAAAAGAGTACATCATAACAATGCTTTGGAGTATTTCGCCGCTTGGGGAAGCTAAGGTGGGTATACCCTATGGCCTGTTAAAAGATCTGAATCCGTATCTAGTTTTCATCTCTGCTCTGGCTGCTAATATTATGGTTTTCCCTGTAATGATGATTTTTCTAGATAAGATCAATACTTGGCTTCTGAGATGGGGCTTGTATAAGCGTAGTGCTTTATGGGTAGCCAAAAGAGCTAAAAAAGGGTCTGGAGCTCAACTTCAAAAGTATGGTTATTGGGGATTAGCACTGTTTGTGATGATACCACTTCCTGGTACTGGAGTATATGCAGGTTCTATTGCTACCTATCTTTTTAAAATGGATACACAAAAAGCATTCTGGGCCAATGTTATCGGCATCACTATTTCTTCTATTATAGTATGGAGTGTTACTCAACTTGGCATTAAAGTCTTTTAGTAACCAATCGTAGTGGAAGAACTCAGAACTTTTCTTGAGCATAACGAGTGACAAAACTAAGAATTAGCCTATTCTAGTCAGGAATCTAGACGGATAGATACACATAATTAGACCTAAGCTACCTCTTTAGTGTAGGTTTGTAATTCTTTAATAAAAGCGATACAAAAATGAATAATAATTTAAGGGGTTGGCTTATAGCTAATCTCGGAACCAATGATACCGTCACAACACTGATTTTAGTGTTAATGACAATGCTACTAGTTTTTATTGTTTGGTGGTTATCCAAAAAAACACTCCATTATTTCATACCTAAACTTACCGAGAAGACAGAAACTTTATGGGATGATATTATTTTCAATGATCGGATAATAAACTCGTTTGCTATGCTAATACCTGCTATCATTCTGGATCAATCTCTGCCTATTCTATTAAAAAACTCTACATTGTCTCTGCCCTTTATTTTGGGAGCTACGGATGTAATAGTCATTTTAGTTTCTGTGTGGATTCTGGTCTCCTTTTTCAATTCTATCAATGAAATATTATCTCAAAAAGAACAACACAAGGATAAACCTATTGGCAGTCTTACACAGCTAGCTAAGATCTTGACTTTCTCTGTAGGAGCTATCTTGATTATATCTACGGTGATAGGTAGAAGCCCCATCTTTTTATTGACGGGTTTAGGTGCAGTAGCAGCCATCCTTCTTTTAGTATTCAAAGACAGTATCTTGGGTTTTGTAGCTAGTATTCAGCTTTCTGCTAA
>DNBZ01000337.1 GCA_003484585.1 Bacteroidota bacterium
TCATTAAAAACCAAAACAATTAAGACTATGGCACAAGAACTATTAATAGTTGGCGCAAGTGGTACAGGGAAATCCACTTCAATTGCAAATCTAAACCCTGAGTCCACATTCATTGTTAACGTAGCTCGTAAGGCGTTACCATTCAAAGGATGGAAGACTAAGTACCCTTCATTCACTAAAGAAAATCCTGACGGTAGATTCTATTCTAGCGATGTACCCCAAGAGATTCTAAAGTGTTTGAATTACATTAATGAGAAACGTACTGATGTAAAGACGATTGTCATTGATGATTATCAATACACTATGGCTAATGAGTACATGCGTAGAGCTAACGAGACTGGCTTCAAGAAGTTTACTGAGATTGCTCAGAATGCTTGGAGTATAGTCAATGCAGTTAAATCTATGCGCGATGATTTATTAGTTGTGTTTATGATGCACTCGGAAGTTACCTTTGATGCACATGGTAACAAAGTAACAAAAGCAAAGACTATCGGTAAGATGATGGACAATGTAGTTACTCTCGAGGGTATGTTTACAATTGTATTGTATACAGACGTCACAAAGGGAGAAAACGGTATGGAATATTCGTTTATTACACAAAACGATGGGACTAACACCGGTAAATCCCCGAAAGACATGTTTGGATCTGTTAAAATTCCAAACGATTTACAATTGGTAGCGGATGCTATCGTAGCTTATCAATAATTTAGTAATTAATTCTTAAAAAGAGAGAAAATGTACGGAACTAACGTAGAAAGTAACAACACAGGTGGTGTAATGCCACAAGTAGGTATCGTAGAGAACTGCGAATTAGTAAGTGTGACTATGAACACAGACAAAGGCGGAAGACTAGACTTTGAGTTTAGACAAGGTAATGGTTCAACAGTTAAGCATGCAGAATTCCCTGCTAACCCAGACTATGGTGATGTAGAGAAGCAGGCTATGGATGTATCACGTCGTGTTAAGCACATTGCAACTAAATGTATGGCGGAGGCAGAGTTTGCTATTGCAGATGTAACTAGCTTTGAAGACTATGGCCACAAAGTTGTAGCTTTGTTTGGACAGAAATTCCAAGGTAGAAAGTTTAGAATGTTATTTATCTACCGTGGTAAATATGCATCATTACCTAAATACCCTAACTTTATCGAAGGTATGGAGATACCTGCAGATAAAACTAATATCTATATCTCAGACTGGAACAAGAAGAAACTTGTTAAGCCTGAGCCAGATGCACAAGTTGAATTAGCTGCTACAGTTGTAGCCTCTACAGGAGGAGCTGATATGCCGTTCTAATGTATGGTAGCACAGTAGTAGAATTAACAGATGAAGAGATTCTAGGCAGAATTAACTGCCTAGACATCTTTTCATACTATATAGGTAAAGATTTTAAATATGGTAGAGCTATGTGCTCTCCTTTACGTAAAGACAAATCTCCTTCGTTTACTATTTTCAAGCACAGCAGCGGTAAATATTTCTTTAAAGATTTTAGTACTGGCGATGCTGGTGATTGTTTTGCCTTTTTAGGTAAAATGTTTGGCCTCACTAGATTTGGTACTTATCGTCTTATAGATAATGATTTTCAGTTAGGTATTTCTAATACATCTTTTAAAACCCCTACTAAACAGTATGTAGGTAAGCATATAAAAGAGCTTGAGGATATTGAACCCTCATCTACTACTATACAAATTAAATCACGTCCTTGGAATTCTAGCGAGGACAAGATATTCTGGTCTAAGTATGGAATTGATTGTAGCATATTAAATAAGTTTAATGTTAAACCCGCACAACATGTGTTTATTAACGGTAACTTAATTGTTAGTGCAACTAAATACAATCCTATTTATGCTTATGACTTTGGTGATGGTAAAATGAAAATATACCAACCATATAGCAAAACTTATAAATGGCTAAGTAATACTAATGTATCTGATCTACAAGGTTTGAGTCAACTTCCTATCTCTGTTTCCAGAGTACGTGAAGGAGGCGATACATTAGTTATTACTAAGTCTTTAAAAGATGTTATGTGTTTAGATATATGGAATATACCATCTATTGCTCCTGCTTCAGAGAGTTGTATTATACCTGCTGACATTGTTAGTAGATTATATGACAGATTTAGAAGAATTTACATATTATATGACTTTGATCCTACTGGCATATCTTTTGCTAATAAGCATAGAAAGTTATATGGATTTCAGCCTTTATTTTTTACCAACGGAAAATTTAATACCTTTGACTACGAAGTCAAAGACTTTTCCGACTTTATAGCTCTTAACGGAGTTAGAAAAGCGGCTGAACTAATAGAATATGTATGCCAAGAGGAATATTTATACCAGGGAACGTCCCGTCAAGCAAGAACGGTAGAAGATGGACAGGGAGATACTTTATAGTATCCAAACAAACCCAGCGTTATTACAAAGAAAGTAAAGATGCATGGACAGATAACAAGAAGGAGTTTATTAAAATGATCAAAGGCAAATCTAAGCCCTACAGAATATCATTTAAATTTGTACGTAAGAGCAAACATAAGTTTGATTATATCAATCCTGCTCAGACAATACAAGATCAAATGGTAAAGTATGGTTGGATAGACGATGATAATGCAGATGAAATGCTTCCAATATTTGTAAAGTTTGAATACAGTAAAGAAGAGCCCGGAGTTTATATTAATGTTTTAAAATCTTAGATTATGTCTAAACCTAAAATTCAATATCCAGAGGCGTTTGTGACTAAGTGCTTTAATCACCTTAGACACTTCATGGATATACGTTTGCTAACCTCTGCTATAGATAGCGGTCATGATAGCATTGTTCGATACTTTCTCGAGCAAGCGCTTGAAGATGATGAGTTGTATCTTACAGATAAACTAGCAGACGACGGAGATCGTACTATTGCAAATGCTAAAATACATGCGCATAAAGTACGGCAAGAGTTGTACAATGAATACATGGAATTACTAACACAAACACTTGATAAAGAAGATGTCAGATCAAAATTATTACGCACGAGAAGAGATCTCTAACAGTGATCTAGGAGAGCTAAAGGTATCTCCCCGCAGATTTGTAATGCGGAAACAAAGAGAAATGCAGACCAAGAGTGCTGCAATGGAACTAGGAACTCTTATTCACACTTTTGCTCTTGAGCCAGATAGATTTATCATGGCAGATATAGAGCCTGTATGTGTATAAGCTAGATCTGGTATCTTGGATTCTTCCATACCAGATTTCTCTAATTCAAAGTAAGCTTTGATATACTCACCCATTTTACCACCTACAGGCTCTATATCT
>DNBZ01000144.1 GCA_003484585.1 Bacteroidota bacterium
TGTCTCATTGTTTGCCCACATAATAGAGATCAGTACGGTCTTATCCGTGATAGCCGCCTCTAGAGCTGCTAGATCTACAAGACCATCTCTCTTCACGTCAAGATAAGTTACTTCACCTCCCATCTTCTCTACTTTCTTACAAGCGTCGAGTACAGCTTTGTGCTCTGTCTTCAGTGTTATGATGTGATTACCCTTACGGCTATACATTTCAAACACCCCTTTGATCCCAAGGTTGTCCGCTTCTGTAGCGCCCGATGTAAAAATAATCTCTTTGCTATCTACTGCCAACAAGTTTCCGATTTGCTCTCTTGCATAATCCACGGCCTCTTCAGCTTGCCATCCAAATGGATGGTTGCGACTAGCTGCATTGCCCGGTGTCTGATAAAAGAAAGGTAACATTGCCTCAACTGCTCTTGGGTCACAAGGGGTAGTCGAGTTATTGTCAAGATATATTAGTTTTTGAGAACCCATTATATGGTATTGTTTTTTAATTTGGAGACGATTTGATTTAAGCCTGCAAATATAACCATATTCTACCTAAAAGGTTTGAAACACCTTGGATTTAGGTCTCAAGACTTTTGCTTTCATAAGTCAAGGACAATGCACCGGGATTCAACGCTAGATTTACCGCAGAAATAGCTGTTTTGAAGCTACAGCGCCAAACGGAACCCGTATACCTAAAGATATTTCAATAGTTGCGTACAGCCCACTAAGCGCCTTAGTTATTTCAATAATATATTGGCCTATATTTGTTATCTGAAACACCCATGCCGATGACCACCTAATCTGTCATAGATAAAATAATGGGTTTGACGTAAATCAAACTTAACTAGCTATTACGTACGTCTCGGTATAAAACCAATATTTTATGTGCTTTTGTAGCACGTGATAGTATATCAAACAAAGAAGAAAAACGTTGGAAAAAAGACTAGAAATAAATCAAATATTCGCTAAGCCCACAGTATCTGAGTGGGTAGCTAAAATTAATAAGGACCTAAAGGGAGCTAAGACGGCTGATGACCTGCATTACTCTATCGAAGAAGGACTGGCAGTCAGTGCTATTCAAGCACATTCCCCACAAGACTTTAAGCCCATATCTCGTAATCGAGACCACACAATAGCCTGCCACATAGATACTCGCGAAGTCAATTGTAACGCCAACATCAAAAGCTTACTCAATGTCGGTGTCAACACTCTCGTCATTGATGTTTATGTAAACGTAGATTATGCTGAAGTGTTAAATGGAGTGATACTAGACTATATACAGGTGGTAATCTGTCCTATGGAAGAAGGTGCCGAACAAAAAGTGTTGTGTTACATTAAGGAAAGGGGCGGGGACATGAACAAGATCTATAGTCCTAGTTCTAGACGTAAAACTATACACATACCCTTTTCTAGATCTGTAAGTGACCAATTGGCCCAATTGCTCCATAAAGTTAACAACAGCACTAGTGATGATATTTTGCTGATATTAGATGGTCAAAAAGATTTTTTATCAGAAGTAGCAAAAATAAGAGCTGGACACATCCTGCTCGCTAATCTAAATAAAGCACTCAATAAAGAAATAAAATACCGCCTTCTCTCCCAAACCAAACCTTCAACTAAAGGGGTGCACGAACTTATACAGTCGTCTTATATGGGATTGGCTTCAATCATCGGAGAAGCTGACGGAATTGTATCTGTAGCACTGGACCCTAAGTATAAACTCAATGCAGTGCACACCTATAATCTTATTGTTATGGAGTCCTATATAGGTAAAGTAAGAGATCCTGCGGCAGGCAGTGATCTGATAGAAGAAATGACAGAAGCGATCTGTAAAAAAAGTTGGGCGGCGTTTATCGAAAAAGTCTAATGTTCGTGGGCTGCCAAAAAGTAGAAATTCTGAAACGCGAGACAAAAAACAGACCGAATTATAAGAAACTCTAAATTGATCCTTATTAATAATTGGTCTTTTGACTTGGGGTCTGACTGCCTTGGAATAATTTGCATCCCAGCTATAAACAACCAAACATTTCTTAAATGTGTCCTTATAGCGATATGTGCTTGAATGAACATTAAAAGAAATGTGGTGATATCTAAAAACGATTTTAAGAGATCTGAATCTTAATAAAAAACCTAAAACTCTTCTTCAAATTCCTCCTCCTCTGGTACAGTGTTTTTCTCCGGCTCAACATACCTATTAGCTCTGTGCTTATCACAATCCAACTCCAACGTCTCGTCTGGTATCACAAATCTTGCCTCGGTGTCAAAATTTATAGTTTTATCTGCCTCTACCCTTTTCATAAACTCTCCAAAAAACGGCCTGGCCATCTGACTACCTGCACCATCTGATATAGATCGAAATCTCATAAACTGCTCCTCGCCGCCTACCCAAGTGCCCACAATTAACTCTGGAGTTATTCCCATAAACCAACCATCTCTGTAGTCGTTTGTTGTTCCTGTTTTACCTCCTACTTCACTTTTTATGTGACCCAACGCACTTACCGCACTTGCATTTTTAAGCATCTCTACCATTGCGTGATTATACTTCGGATTAAGTGCCTTTCTTTGCACAGATGTAGCAGCATATATTTGTCTGCCATTTTTGTCTTCGATACTGGTGACGAACATTGGTTTGGTATAAGTACCATCATTCGCGTATACTGTATAAGCTCCTGTCATGTCCATCACAGATAAATCTGCAGATCCCAAACAAATAGATGGAGAGTTAGGTACCTTACTTTTATCTATCCCGAATTCTGAAACTAAACTCCTAACCAATTCTGGATTTCCTATTTCCGTCATCAATTTGACCGAAATGCTATTTTTTGATTTTTTCAAACCTTCTTTTAGCGTTAAATTTTCCTTTGAAAATCCGTCAGAGTTTGCTGGAGCCCACGACTTGAGCAATCCAAAATTAACGTCATTAGCTGGTATTGTATATTGAATATCTTGTATTTCATAGCAGGGTGACATGGCAAGATTAGCAATTGCTGTAGTATAGATAAATGGTTTAAATGTAGATCCTACTTGACGATTAGAATTTATGTGATCGTACTGGAAATATTTATGGTTAATGCCTCCTACCCAAGTCCTGACATAGCCTGTCTTGGGATCTACGGCCATAGAGCCCAATTGCATATGCATCATGTGATATTTAATGCTATCTCTAGGGCTCATTGTCACAGTCTTCTCTCCGCTCGCGGTATACGCGAATACGTTCATTGGTATTTTCTTGGCGAATACTTTCTTTGATTTTTTTTGTAATGCGCTCCATTTATTTTTTAAAACTGGCCAATATCCACTCGCCAATATTTCCTTGTATATCTCTGATTGCTTCTTCGTAATATCTCCTTGTTTTATTAATTTAGCTAGGTGTCCAACTTTTGTATCTTCAGCAAATAGTCTAAAAATATCTCCATCTAAAAGCCTTGCACCCTTTATCTCTGCAGAAATTTTACTCGTAATTTCTGACAAGTGCGATGCTCTCATTTTTTTAAATCTCTCTGTGGTTCTTACTTTCCGATTAAGACTCGCTTTACGCCCTTTCTTTTGCGCTTCATTGGCCTTATATGTCCAAATATCCTTGTCCTTCCATCTAGAGAAAAACTTTTCCTGCAACTTACTCATATGTACTTTAAGTGATGCCTCTGCATGACGTTGCATATCCTTATCTAAGGTAGTTTTGATAATAAGACCGTCTGTGTAAATATTATACTTTGTCCCATCTGGCTTTGTAATATTTTTATTTTTAAGAAGATTTTTTACCCACTTTTTAAGTTCTGCCCGAAAATATGGTGCTGGACCTTCATAGTGATTTGTCCTTTTAAAATTGGACATATTTATTGGCTTCCCATCTAGAATTTTATATTCTTCCTTGGTGATGTATCCGTTCTTCACCATTTGATTCATCACTACAGACCTTCTGCGTAATGCATTATCGGGCTTTCGTACGGGGTTGTAATACGAAGGGTTTTTTAGCATGCCCACCAATATCGCAGATTCGTCAATTGAGAGTTCTGATTGACCTTTGCCAAAATATGTTTTTGCAGCTGCGCTGATGCCATCAGATTCATAGAGGAAATCATATTTATTAAGATACATTGCCATAATCTCTCCTTTGGTATATCTCTTTTCAAATTCTGTAGCGATAACCAACTCTTTAAGTTTTTGCCAACTTCTCAAAACTATGTTTCGGCTTCTTTTTGTAAAAAACTGTTTGGCCAACTGCTGAGTTATCGTACTAGCTCCTCCTTTCTTTCCAAGATATACAAATGCTCTAATCGTACTTCTAACATCTATTCCTGTATGATCAAAATATCTTTCATCTTCTGTAGCAACAAGTGCATTAACAATATTGGGGTTTAACTCTTCGAATCTAACATTCTTTCGATTATATTTAAAGAAGGCACCTAACGACCGATCTCTGTGATCAAGTATTTGAGTGGCTAATTCGATATTAGGGTTTTCTAGTTCGCTCGTATCTGGTAGCTGTGTAGTAGATATCAACACGAAAACAGCAATCAGAGCAAATATTCCCGCGAATACAGAAAGCCACATAATTTTGATATAGCTTCCAAATGAACTCTCTGTCTTCGGTTTCTTTTTATTCGATTTCTTCTGAGCCATAGGTTTCTATGCTTAAATATTGTAGATAACAATCCAAGTGAATACGAATCTTTTAAACTCTTCGCCAAAAGAATTACTAACGGGTAAAAGTATCTAAAAAATTTAATATATTATAATTAAAACACATGTGTATTGGCCTCATATTCTAATGTTTGAGACAAAATTTGTCTAGTTGTATATCTATGGGTGCGCGTTTTTAGTTAATAACGAAAATTCGTAGTTGGTTATTGAGTGCGTATTAAAATTGCATATAAAAGGTAATGAAAATAAACACCAAATGGGAACGTATCCCTAGGGGTATAAAAACAAATGCCACCACCCTTTTGACCCGAATTTTTCCGTAAAAAACATCTTTAGAGCACCATGCTGAAAAGGCCAAGTTCAGTAAATATCAATAATTTAAAACAACTACTGTATAGGTTTTTCTAGAGCCAAAGGCGCTATCTATAGATTACGATCTGAACAATTTTAGCGTTAGGATATATTTAATACAAACACCAACGAGGACTAAAACAAAATCAATAAGAAGGCCGAGAATATACAGAGGCTCTGGCCGGAAAAGGCGAGGTCATATAAGGTGCCAAAGAATTGAAAGGTAAATTTTTCTCCGTAATGAAGTTGTTGTTAAATGAGTTGATCTGATTTTTTGAAAAGGGTAAAATTTAAATTAAAAGGCTGTTCGCTGTTCTTAGATTGTCGCCAATGCTACGGAGTTTAATCGCTGGATCAGATAATATATAATCTTTTTTAGAATAAACTTCAACGTAACATTGTGCGGTACTGCTATTAAGAAACTGTGCTACAACAAAAATCCCAAAGAACCGCAGGCCTTTGGGATTTGTACATTCTTAGGTGTCACTAAATACACCTTTCACTCTTTTTTACCTAAAGAAAAACCTAGTTAAAAGAAAGTTGCTCTATTGTCTTCGATTTCTACTGTTTTCTTAAGGGCCTGGATAGTCTTAAGCTCTGCTTGACTTCTAGAAGATCTAGTTTTAAGTTGTCTCATCTGTGGTATATTTGCAACCGTTCCTTCTGTCTTATCTGTAGGTGACACTAAAAAAACTCCTGAGCTACCAATTACTGCTGACGTACCGTTTACGTCCGTAGCGAATGCTTTCGCAATTACCTTGTTTTCAGATCCGATACCTGGGATGAATGAAGCGCCCATAGATACATTATCTGCTGTACTAACTTCAGCACCATACTTAATTGCTACTGCCGAAAGATCTGAACCTAATGATCCTATAATGGATTCAGCTTTCTTAATGTTGACTAAAGTAGGCTCTAATGTATTGCGCATAGACTCAGCCGAAAACATTCCTGGCTTCTGTATACTCTTTAGTAATGTTATTACATACTTGTTGTCAAAATAGTTGACTTTGTCACTGTATGAATATACCGTGGGAGACACTTCCCCAACCTGTGTATCAGATTCGTAAGCCCACTTTATCATATCTCTAGAGCTGTTATCTGATCCCAATACACCTACACTATAATCATTGGCTTTAAGTGGTCCTGATGTCTGAAAATTATACCCCATTGCTGAAGCGGCAGTTGACATCGCGGCCATATTTCTATTCTGAGAAACAAGATCATTTATTTTGTCATTTAATAAATCTTGTGTTTCTTCAGAAGGTATAATCGGAGTACGTACATAAGCTACTTTAAACTTATCGTTTCTATCGTTGTAAATCAAGTCTTCTACTTTGATAAGATGAACTCCGACCTGTGTTTTCACTTTATATACTCCCCTAGTCCGACCATTGAACACTACATCATTGAACTCTTTGAGCATTCTTCCTTGTTGGAATGTGCCAAGATCTCCACCATTAACGGCGGATCCAGGATCTTGAGAATTGTCTTCTGCTAGATTAGAGAAGCTTGTTCCTTTCTTAAGTTCGTTACGTAGACTGTCAATGAACGCATCAGCAGTTGCAAATTCTTCTGGGGTGCCTGTTGTAACCCTTCTTAAAATATGTCTTGCTTCTGCTGAATCCGGCATTACCTTTTTATCAAGAACCTTAGCCACAAAGTATGATCCCTGCTCAGAGTATGGACCATATACGTCTCCTACAGACACTTCGTCTAGTTGGTCTTTGAGGCCCTCCGGAAGCTCGTCGTTACTAAAGTATACGCCCGACCAAAACCCTCCGTTGTTTAATGCTACTATTGAATCACTATCCGCTGTCGCATTTTTAAGGCTTTGACCTGCTTCAATTACTTCTGTTCTCCACTTAGAACTATCTTTTGCAGATGGATATACATCGACTACAGCATACTGCAGTACTCTAGCCTCTTCTTTTGAAGTATATTTTGTTGCGCTTTCCGCCATATACGCTAAGATCTCTGTATCAGAAACTTCTACCTCTATGTCGATTGCATCAAAAGGTATCTTTACATATGACATGTTCAATGAGCTATTGCTTGCTGCTCCTGTTTCCTCTACTAAAAAATTGGGTGTATATATCGCCTTGGATACTAGATTGCCTATCTTGGCTTGTAGTTCTGTCTTTTGGATTTGCTTCTCTTGCTCAACCCAGAAATTTTCAAACTGTGGCGCCAAGGACTCGTTACCTTCAATTAATTGCTTGTGTTGTTGAAGTGTCGCTCTATCTACTTGCCCTGTCTGGCTATTACGATAATTGTTTGTGATTATAGGGCTTAGTCTATTTCCAAATTGTAGGTCCATAAGCTCAGCTTTAGTCACCCCTAGACCAAGTTCATTTGCCTGCTCTTCAACAATTGCTTTCTCTACGAAAAATTCCCAAAGGTTTGCTCTTCTAGAAAACACATCGGGGTTTCCGCTATATAGTGCTGTTTCTGCTTTGCTGAACTCTCTGTAATCAAGCTTCTGTCCTGCGATCTCCCCCATATTCATCGCTGCTCCTCCCCTATTCGCATTTCCTTGCATATCCATAAGAATAAATGCCGCCAATGCAAAACCGAGAACAATCAGTACAAACCAAAAATTCTTTCTAATAGTACCTATTAATGCCATTTCTATAAATTATTGTTGTTTATTATAACTGGGCTGATAATGAATTTGATACATATTTAAAACATTATAATCGACTCAATATCAGGGTCCAAAAGTGCCGCAAAGCTAAGTTATTTAAAGTATTTAACAAACTAATCGTATACGATAGTCCGCATATCTCTAATTGTAGCATTTCTTATACGAACATTAGATAATATAGAGTTTTGAGAAAGGCGACGCCTTTAATATGACAACCAAGTATAGTGAATATTGCCTCATGGACGGACGTTGTTTTATTGAAGATAAACCCAACATTATTTCGTGTTGAGCGTTAAAGGATGAGAAAGTTGATAAGTTTGAATGTGTTTTTATCATAATGGCTATAAGTATCTGGTTAAGAATTGCGACTTTTGTGGTCACTTACAAAATCAATATTACCATACATGGAATTTATACTTACGGAAGAACAGTTAGCGGTAAAACAAGCAGCGAGAGAATTTGCACAACAAACTCTACTGCCTGGAGTTATCGAAAGAGATACACACATGACCTACCCTACCGAGCAAGTGAGGGATATGGCAGAAATGGGTTTTCTCGGTATGATGGTATCACCTGAGTATGGTGGAGGGGGAATGGACACCCTGTCTTATGTGTTAGCAATGGAGGAGTTATCTAAAGTAGATAATAGCTGTAGTGTGATTGTCTCTGTAAACAACTCATTGGTTTGCTGGGGATTAGAGACTTATGGAAATGAAGAACAAAAGCAGAAATATCTTACTAAACTCTGTATAGGTGAGTGGATTGGCGCTTTCTGTCTATCAGAACCAGAAGCAGGAAGTGATGCTACAAGTCAGCGTACAACAGCGATAGACATGGGCGACCACTACATACTTAACGGCACCAAAAACTGGATTACTAACGGAGGTAGTTCAAAGGTACACTTGGTGATCGCCCAGACTAACATTGAAAAAGGACACAAGGGAATAAATGCATTTATAGTAGAAACAGCCTGGGAGGGTGTCGAAATAGGCGCTAAAGAAGATAAGTTGGGTATTAGATCGTCTGATACGCATACAGTCTT